>CAYYBP010000016.1:19272-25124 GCA_964470275.1 uncultured Anaerolinea sp.
ACCGGACAGGTTCACGATCTTCATCGACCGCCGGATCACGCTCAATGAGCCGCATGATGATGTGGTCAACCTCATCAAAGGCTTGATCCCCGATTATCTTCAGGAAGAGATCAAGGTCGAAGAACTGGAATACGACACGCCCTCATATACAGGTTTCGTGTTCCCGTTGAAGAAGTACTTCCCGGCATGGCTGCAGGAGGAAACGCACCCGCTGGTGCAGGCCGGGCAAAAGACCATCAGGGAACTTTGGAACGAAGAACGACCGTTGGGAACCTGGGACTTCTCGACCAACGGCACGTACTGGGCAGGGAAAGCCGGCATCCCGTCCATCGGGTTCGGCCCTGGGGACGAAGTGACCGCGCATACCACGCTTGAACACGTGGCACTGGATGATGTCGTGAAGGCGACCGAGTTCTACGTTTATTTGCCCAAGATGCTTAAGGAAGCCTGAGCCGAATTTTCAACACAGATCAAAGCCAACCGGGTAAAGTCGTCCGGTTGTCTTTTTAATAAGTGGTCGCTGCTGAATGGCTGCCGCCTGATCATCCCGCGGGAAACATAACCCAACAGGGTTGTCAAAGCAGCCGTGTCTCTATCGGGTCAACTGGTCGAGAATCGAGGCGAGCAGTTCCTTCAGACGAGCACTTTGCAGCACCTGGCCTGGCAGCTGCCGTTCCTGGTACAAAGAAATAAATCCGTGCACCAGGCTCCAGATCGCCACAGCACCCCGGTCAGCCAGCCCGGCGGGTAAAACACCGGCTGCCTGGCATCGTTCCACAACTTCAACGAGTTTATGGTAAGGCGCCCGCGCTGCAGTCATAAACTCGGGGTAAGAATGCTCATCTTCCAATATCCCTGAGAACATCAGTTTGAATAGGGCGGGTTCAACAAACGCGAAGGTGCAGTAAACCCATCCGATCTCTACGACCAGGGTTTCCGGGTTTGTTGCGTACTTTTTGCTCACCTCATCGATCTGCTGGAAGAGGATATGAAAGCCGCGCGTCGAAATGGCGGCGAGCAGTGCTTGCTTATCCAGAAAGTGAGCATACGGCGCGGAATGGCTGACACCGGCTTTGCGGGCAACGTTGCGCAGGCTGAGAGCGTTGATGCCTTCCTCCCTCAGGATCTTTATGCCTGATTCGACCAGCTCCTCTTTCAGGTTGCCGTGATGATAACTGCTTCTTGCCATAAAAATATCATAGTGATTAATCTTGACATTGTCAAGATTAATCACTATGATGATAGAAAACCCCGCTCTGGAGGTGAACAAATGACTGATTTCCTGCCCTTCTGCCAACTGGTCGTAGACACGTGCAAGAACTTGGTGGAAAAAGGCTTTTTATCCGCCACTGGAGGCAATGTCTCCGTGCGGATCGGTTCAGAAAATGCAATTGCGGTCACGCCGTCCAATTACGATTATCTCAAGATGGTGCCTGAGGATGTCTGTGTCGTCGACCTGGATTTACAGCCCCTCGCGGGAACCCGAAAACCCTCCGTGGAAACCCCCATGCACGCGGCGATCTACCGGGTGCGCCCGGATGTGAACGCCATCATCCACACCCACCAGGTCTATCCCAGCACGCTGGCGTTGATCGGCGAGCCCATCCCAGCGCTGTTCGATGAGCAGGTGCGCTTTCTTGGGCGCTCGGTCGATATCATCCCGTACGCGCCATCCGGCACCGGCGCGCTGATGAAGACGGTGGCGAAGCATGTCCAGAATCACAACAACGCCTTCATCATGGCCAACCACGGCGCGTTGTTGTTCGGTGACAATATGGAACGCGCGGTGCATAATGTATCCGTGCTGGAAAAATGCGCGCTGGCTTACCTGCTGACGCTTTGCACGGAGAAGAAGGCATCCCGCATCCCTCTGGTGGTGCGCGAGGTGGCTTTCTCAAAATTACGCAAGGATCAGAAAAAATACGAGAGCTAACGCGGAAACAGCGCAAGCACTTTCATCAAGGAGGACAACCATGACAGAAGCACAATACGGGATTTCCAATTATCACGATGTAGAAAAGGTCTACCGCCAGTTGGACGCGCTGGTCTCTCAGCCGATGAGACCGCTGACGCGCGAAAAAATGGCAGATGTACTGAAGTATTTCGAAGACAGGTGCGCCCGCTCAAAAGCGTTGAACGATAAAGCCAAAAAGCTCATCCCCGGTGGGGTCCAGCACAACCTGGCGTTCAATTATCCTTTCCCGCTCGCGGTTGAGCGGGCAGATGGCGCGTACCTGTGGGACGTGGACGGCAACCAATATATCGATTTTCTGCAAGCCGGCGGTCCAACCGTACTGGGTTCCAACTACAAGCCGGTCCGCGATAAGGTCATCGAGCTGCTGCAATCCTGCGGTCCGGTAACCGGTCTGTTCCATGAATACGAACTAAAGCTCGCCGAGCTCGTCCGGCGTTTTATGCCGGCCAACGAGATGTTCCGCATGCTTGGCTCCGGGACAGAATCCGTCATGGCGGCCATCCGGGCGGCGCGGGCTTATACAAAGCACAAAAAGGTGATCAAGGTTGGCGGCGCCTACCATGGCTGGAGCGACCAGATGGTCTTCGGGTTGCATATTCCCGGCAGCAACCGGCTGGAAGCCAAAGGGATCCCCTTCGGTGCCAGCGCCAACACCCAGGAGTTCTACCCGAACTCGATCGCGGCTTTGAAGCGCCACCTCATACTCAACCGGCTGGCGGGGGGCACGGCAGCTGTCATCGTAGAACCGGTCGGGCCGGAGAGTGGCACCCGCCCGGTACCGTTCGAATTCAATCGGCGGGTTCGTGAACTGTGTGATGAGTTTGGTGCTCTGTTGATCTTCGACGAGGTCGTCACCGGCTTTCGACTGGGAATGGGCGGCGCGCAGGGGTATTTCGGGGTCAAACCGGACCTGACGATCTTTGGCAAGTGCATCACGGGCGGCTACCCAATGGCGGGTGGGGTTGGTGGGCGCGCGGATGTGATCCAGCGCTTCGCCGCGGGGATCGGCGGGGTGGGCGAGCGGGCGTATATCGGCGGCACGCTGTCAGCCAATCCGCTTTCATGTGTGGCGGGGTACCATGCCCTGCTGGAAATGGAACGCACCAACGCGCCGGTGATCGCTGGTAAGGCCGGCGACCGCCTGACCGCGGGATTACAAAAGATCATCGATAAACACGGGCTGCCTTACGTGGCGTACAACCAGGGCAGTATTGTGCATCTTGAAACGACCGGAACGATGCTGCTGGACCTGAAGCGCCCGCTGCGTCTCGCCCGGGAGTTGAAGCCGCGCAAGCACATGATGGAAGAGATGGGGGCTGCCTACATGGCGGGCGGGTTGGTGACCCTGGCGGGCAGCCGTATGTACACCAGCCTGGCGGATACCGATGAGGTCATTGATGATGCCTTGCAGCGTTTTGAGGATGTACTGACGAATGTTGTGAGCGCTGAAGAAGCAGCGAATGTAAAATAAGAACAGCTCAAGAGAACATTTAACGCTTTCGGGAAGGTGATCATGGCTGGCGTGAACGAACCGGTAATCCTGGCAGTGGACCTTGGCACCTCGAGCATGAAGGTGGCGCTCATCACCGTGAGCGGAAAGGTATTGGGCTGGGAGGCGCAGCCCATCCAGTTATTTGTCACCGCCGATGGCGGCGTGGAGCAATCTCCCGAGGAATGGTGGCAGGCCATGGTTGGCTGCACTCGCCGGCTGCTGGCGCAGAGCCTGGTGCCGGAATCCTCGATCATCTCTATTTGCTGTTCAACCCAGGGGGAAGGGACGATACCGGTCGACAGGGACGGGAAACCTTTGATGCGCTGCGTCAGTTGGATGGACATGCGCGGTCAACCTGACCTGCTCAGGCAGTTCCGCGGGGTGGTGAACATCAGCGGCGCGAGCGTTCTAAGGGTGCTCAAATGGATCAGGCTCACCGGCGGGATGCCCTCGGCTACCGGAAAAGATCCCGCGGCTCACATGCTCTTCATACGCGACCATTACCCGGAAGTGTATGACAATACCTACAAGTTCCTCAATGTCCTCGATTATCTCAACCAGCGGCTTACCGGGCGGTTTACTGCCACTTTCGATTCGATTCTTACTTCCTGGGTGACCGATAATCGCGACCCTGATCACATCCATTACGATGACGGGCTGGTCAACGCGAGCGGCATCGACGCGGAAAAGTTCCCTGAGGTTCTTCCGGACACAGCTGTGTTGGGCACCCTGACGTCATTCTCGGCCGCCGAGTTGGGATTGAGCGAAAAAGTAAAGGTGGTGGCCGGCGCGATCGATACCGCCGCGGCAGCCATAGGCGCCGGCACGGTGGAAGACGACCTGCCTCATCTTTACATCGGCACGTCCTCGTGGATGGCGGCGCACGTACCCTACAAAAAGACGGATATCGCGTCCTCGCTGGCATCGGTCCCCTGCGCGCTGCCCGGGCATTACCTGCTGACCGCGCTGCAGGCAACCGCCGGCGGCAACCTGAATTTCCTGCGTGACAAGATCATTTACAACAAGGATGAATTGCTGCAGGAAGCTGCGGTGCCGGATATTTTCAAGTACCTGGATCAGATTGCTGCCAGGGTTCCGCCGGGAGCCAACGGGGTGATCTATACCCCCTGGATCTGGGGTGAGCGCGCTCCGGTTGAAGATAAAACTGTGCGCGCGGGTTTGTACAACCTGTCGCTGCACAACTCGCGCGAAGATATCATCCGCGCTTTTCTCGAGGGCATCGCCTTCAACACCCGCTGGCTGCTGCAGCCGGTGAGCCGCTTCCTGGTTCATGAGGTGCCCTGCATCCATATTGTTGGCGGCGGCGCGCAATCGGATGTGTGGTGCCAGATATTCGCGGACGTGATGAACGTCTGCATCCGGCAGGTGGATGAGCCGGTGTATGCGAACGCGCGCGGGGCAGCCTGGATCGGCGCGGTTGGAATGGGCGAGATCAGTTTTTCGGATGTGCCCGCCCTGGTGAAGTTCAAGCGGGATTACCAGCCTGCGAAGGAGCATCGCGAGATCTACGACAGGCGCTACCAGCAGTTTCTCTCGATTTACAAGAACATGAAGGATGTTTATCGCTCCATGAACGGGTGAGCAGCCCGGCGAAAGAAAGGAAAACCCATGACTGAAAAAACGTATCGACTGTACCCTTACCGCTGGGTCGTGCTGGCGGCATTCATGTTCATCAACCTCACCATCCAGGTGTTGTGGATCTCTTACGCTCCGATCACCGGACCAGCGGCAAAATTCTATGGTGTAAGCGACCTGAACATTGGGTTGCTGGCGATGGTGTATATGATCGCTTTCATTCCCCTGTCCATTCCGGTCTCGTGGGCGATCGATACCTATGGATTCAAGATCACCGTGAGCATCGGGGCAGTGCTCATGGGTATATTCGGCGTGCTGCGCGGCCTGGCGGGCGCAGACTATACGCTTGTGCTGGTCAGCACGATCGGCATCGCCATCGCCCAGCCATTCCTGCTCAACGCGTGGACCAAGGTGCCGGCCCAATGGTTCAGCATTGAAGAGCGGGCCACCGCGGTCGGTTTAGTGACCCTGTCGAACCTGGTGGGTACCGCGCTGGGGATGGTGTTACCCCCGATGCTGATTGAAAAAATGTCCATTCCGCAATCGCAATTGCTTTACGGTGGGTTGGCGGCATTCTCAGCGGTCCTTTTTGTTATCCTTGCCCGTGAAAAACCTGCCACGCCGCCCTGCCCTCCGGGCGAGGAAGTGCGGGCATTGATGTTGGAAGGGTTGAAGCACGCCCTGACGGTCAGGCGCTTCTGGCTTTACCTGGTTGTGGGTTTTATCGGAATGGGTGTGTTCAACGGGGTCACTACCTGGGTGGAGAACATCATCCGGCCGCGCGGTTTT
>CAYYBP010000017.1:0-24611 GCA_964470275.1 uncultured Anaerolinea sp.
TGCTCCTTGAAAAAGGATACACGGTGAGCGGATCTGATCGTGTGCTCTCCCCCCTGGCTCTCGACCTGCAAAAAGCCGGCGTGACCATACACCAGGGGCATGATGCCGTAAATATCTCCGGCGCGGACATCGTCGTCCGATCCTCCGCCATCCCGGATGACAATCCGGAGGTGGTTGCCGCCAGGTCTGCCGGGGTACAGGTGATGAAAAGGTCAGATTTTCTCGCATACCTGATGGAAGATCAAAAATGCATCGCCATCGCCGGTTCTCATGGCAAGACCACCACATCTGCCATGATGGCCTGGACGCTCACCAGCCTTGACAAAGACCCCAGCTACATCCTGGGGGGCGTATCAAAGGACCTGCACGGCAACGCCCATGCCGGAACTGGCGCGTATTTTGTGATCGAGGCGGATGAATACGACCACATGTTTCTCGGCCTGAAGCCGCACCTGGTCATCCTCACCAACGTCGAATATGATCACCCGGATTGTTACCCGACCCGCGAGGAATATCACACCGCGTTCATGGAATTTGTGAACAGGATCCAACCCGGGGGAACGCTGGTCACCAATGCCGACCAGGATGGCGCCTTCTCCGCGGTAGAATCCCTGCCGCAGGGAGTAAATTTCAGCACATATGGGCTCTCAAAATCCGCCGATTTCCACGCGGAAAACCTGGTACCAAACCAGGTCGGTGGGCTGTCCTTCTCGCTCTTCCACAAGACTACGCCTCTCGCCGAAGTTGCTCTGATGGTGCCCGGGGAACACAACGTGCGCAACGCACTGGCAGTGCTAACAGCCTCTCACCGCCTCGGGTTTTCGATGAAGGAAGCGGCTGCTGCCCTTTCCACTTTCAGCGGCACCGGCCGGCGTTTTGATGTGATCGGTGATGTACATGGAATAACCATTATTGATGACTATGCGCATCATCCCAGCAAGATAAAAGCTACCCTTTCCGCTGCCCGGCTTCGCTACCCAGGCAGGCGCATCGTGGCGGTGTGGCAGCCGCATACCTATTCCCGTACACGCGTCCTTGAAGCAGATTTTGTTGATTCTCTGCAACTTGCCGACCTTGCCATCATTACCGATGTCTACGCGGCGCGGGAAGAAAAACAGGCATATAACCTGCAACAGCTGGTAGAGAGAGTCGGCGCGCAAAAAGCGCTTCATTTACCGACCCTCCAGGGAGTGACGGAATACCTCCTCGGTGAACTCAAACCAGCGGACGTACTGATCGTGCTGTCAGCCGGTGACGCAGACCAGGTTTGCAGGAATGTCCTGGGTAGATTAAAGGAAAGGTTAGGTTAACAATGACTCCTCCGAGAAAGAACAGCTACGAGAACGTGAACAATGATTTCGCCACTCCACGCTACTTCTCAGATTTTCCACGCATCCAGGTGAACCGCCGGCAACAGGTGCCGGGCGATAACTTCCGGGCGTTGAGCCAGCAGGATCGGGTTGACCTGGTGCAAAAATTAATCGAAAGGGTCAGGGATCTCTAAAGAAAGCGAATGACGATCGTTATTTCGAAAAGCCTGGTCGAATACTTTGAGAACCGCCTGCAGCAGAATGTGCCGCTGGCAGGACTGACCACGGCCAAGGTCGGCGGACCGGCGCGTTTCCTGCTGGTTTCGCACACAGCCAGCCAGTTGGCTGAAGATGCCAGGCGATTATGGGATGAAAATATCCCCTTCCGCGTGTTTGGTTCCGGGGCGAACATGCTGGTATCCGACCAGGGTTTGGACGAGCTCGTAATCCACAACCTGGCGAAAGAGATCGTCATTGAACAGGTTGAAGACACTTACATGGTAAAAGGTGAATCCGGAGCTGCCCTGTCCGCGTTAGCCCGCATGGCCGCCCGCAATTCACTTACCGGGCTCGAGTGGGCATCCACCATACCCGGTACATTGGGCGGAGCCGTGTACGGCAACGCCGGAGCGCATGGCGGCAACATGCAGGGCAACCTCGTCAAAGCTGAAATCATGCATCGGTCGCAAGGAATGGCGATCCTGACCGCCGCCCAAATGGGCTATTCATACCGCAGCAGCCTGCTCAAACGCAGCCCCGGCGATGCCATCATCCTCTCTGCCAGCCTGCTGGTTACCAAAGGCGACCAGGCAGCAATCGACGCAACCATGAAAGAATACGCTGCCCGCAGACGGAACACGCAGCCCCCGGGTGCCAGCATGGGGTCGATCTTCAAGAACCCTGAAGGCGACTTTGCCGGGCGATTGATCCAGGAAGCCGGTCTGAAAGGCACACGCATCGGTGGGGTTGAGGTGAGCCCGCTTCACGGAAACTTCATGGTCAACGATGGCCGCGCCACCGCTGGCGACTATTTTCGTTTGATCACGCTGGTCAGGGAAAAAGTTCGTGAACATACTGGCGTAACCCTTGAACTTGAGATCGAATTGCTTGGTTTCGATCAGGATGAACAAGAATGACAAAGAAACAACTGGCGGTGATCTTTGGAGGCAGGTCAGGTGAACATGAGGTTTCTCTCATGAGCGCCAGGTCAATGCTGTCTGTCATCGACCGCCAGAAATACGAGGTCACGCAGATCGGCGTCACCCCCGCCGGCCGCTGGCTCAGCGGCAAAGACGTGATCGACGCCTTCGAACACGCCAAATATGACGGGTTAACGCCCCTTGTCCTCCCGCCTGAACCGCGCGATGGGCAACTCTACCGGATGAACGGTGCTGAACTCCAACCCCTGGTCAAGCTTGACGTGGTATTTCCATTGATCCACGGCACCTTCGGTGAAGATGGCACCCTGCAGGGTTTGCTTGAACTCGCAAACCTGGCGTACGTGGGGTGTGGGGTGCTAGCCTCTGCTGTGGGCATGGACAAGAGCCTCTTCAAGGACGTGATGCGTGCCAACCACCTGCCTGTGGCGGAGTCTATGCTTTTCAACCGCGAACTGGTATCCAACCAGGTTCAAACTGTCATTGAATCGATCGAATCCAAACTGCCTTACCCTGTCTTTGTAAAGCCCGCCAACCTCGGTTCTTCAGTGGGGATCACCAGGTGCACCAGCCGGTCCAGCCTGCTCGAGGGTTTGCTCGAAGCCGTGCGCTTCGACCGCCGCGTTCTGGTGGAGCGAGGCATCGACGCCATCGAATGCGAGGTCAGTGTATTGGGCAACGAGAACCCCATCGCCTCCGTGCCCGGCGAGATCCGCCCGGCAGAGGATTTTTACACCTATTCCGCCAAGTACCTGTCGGGTAAATCAGAACTGCTCATCCCTGCCCAACTGGATGATTCCACGCGGCAGACGCTGAGCGAGATGGCGGTCCACGCTTTCCAGGCAATTGATGGCGCCGGGATGGCGCGCGTCGATTTCCTCATCGAACGCGCTACCGGTATACCCTATATCAGCGAAGTCAACACCATCCCCGGCTTCACCAGCATCAGCATGTACGCGAAATTATGGGAAGCCGCCGGCATTTCTTACCCGGAGCTGGTCGACCGCTTGATCGACCTGGCTTTCCAGCGCAAACAGCAGCGCGATCACACCGAACACACCTACAGGAGGGATGAATGACCCCCCTGAAAAAGACCAGCCCCCTGGTCGGCAAGAAAGTGATCCGGCGGTCCAAACCCGCGATACCGGTCAAAAAAGGCGTCGCAGCCACTGAACCCGCCAGGACTCAACACAAAGCCGTGGAAAGCTACCCGGTCGTCACCCGCAAGAAGTCCAGCGAGACCTCCCGCCAGGCGGTTGGAACACAGCCGCGCCGCAGGGTGGTTTACGCGGTAAATGAGAAAGGCGTCGAGACCCGCCTGCCTGCGATCCCCATTATTCGCTTCAGCTGGCAGTGGATCTCGGGAATTCTAGTCATTGCATTATTTCTTTTCGTCATCATGCTTGTTAATTCCAACTTGTTCAAGGTGAATTCCTTCCTGGTCCAGGGTCTTACCCGCTACACTGCCGATGATTTTACCCCGCTGCTGGCTGGCAGGCAAACCTCGATCTTTATTTTTGATCGAAAACAGATCAAACAGGAAATAGAGGGCTCATATCCTGAACTGAATCAATTGAAGGTGGACCTCAGCCTGCCCAACCAGCTGCTGCTTACAGCGAAAGAAAGAAACCCGGTCATTGCCTGGGCTACAGGTGACCAGGTCTACTGGATCGATCCTGAGGGAGTGGTCATGACTCCGCGTGGAGAAGCCCCCGATCTATTGACCGTGCAGAGCTCAACGCCACCTCCCATGGTCCAGATCGTCACCCAGCCTGAGAGCCTCGTGAATTATGCCCTCACCGCTCTCGACCAGCAATCGGATCCTGATATCGCTCGGCTGGTGATGGAGCGAATAGACCCTGATGTTCTTTACGCCATTCTCAGTATGAATGCTGCCATCCCGGAAGGCGCAACCCTGGTGTACGACCCTGTAGCGGGTATGGGCTGGAGCGATCCGGGCGGCTGGGACGTTTATTTCGGTACTGACCTTTCTAATATCGGTTTCAAGATGATCGAGTACAACACGATCCTCGACCATCTGCAGGAATCGGGGGTAACCCCTGTGATGATCAGTGTAGAGCATGTGGATGCACCTTATTTTAGGATGGAGTAAGCTAATATGGATGAGCCAATCGTAGTAGGAATTGACATCGGAACAACCAAAATCTGCACCCTGGTTGCCAGGCTTGAGGGAGATTCGGACATGCGCATCCTGGGCGTAGGAATTGAACCCGCCCTCGGGATCAAGAAGGGTAACGTGGTCGACATGGCTGCCGCAACCCAATCCATCTCCCGCTCCATCGAAAAAGCGCAGCGCAGTTCAAGCCTCGAGATCGAGTCAGCGCTTGTCAGCCTGGCCGGGTCTCACGTTTCTGCCATGAACTCACGCGGCGTGGTGGGGATCAACGGCGGGGTCGTCAAGGAAGAGGACGTTGACCGCGCGCTTGAGGCTGCCATGGCAGTTGCCATGCCGCACAACCGCGAGATCATCCATGTCATTCAGCGCGGTTTTACCATCGACGGCCAGGATGGCATCCAGTCACCGGTCAATTTCTCGGGATATCGCCTTGAGGTTGAAGCGCACATCATCACCGCGGCTGCCGCGACCGTTGAAAACCTGCGCCAATGCGTGGAAGGCAACAAGGTCGAAGTGCTGCAGTTCGTTCTGAACCCGCTCGCCTCCGGTGAGGTTGTTTTAAGCAAATCTGAGCGCGAAATGGGCGTTTGTGTCTGTGATATCGGCGGCGGAACAAGCGACCTCGCGATCTACATCAACGGAGACGTCTGGCATACCAACGTTCTGCCCGTTGGCGGCAATCACATCACCCACGATATTTCGGTTGGGTTGCGGGTCAACACAGACCTAGCTGAACAGGTAAAGCTGCAGTACGGCCACGCGGTTAAATCCGAAATCAGTGAGGATGAGTTTTTTACCCTGAAAGCGTTTGGAGATGAAGTTCCACAGCAGACCAGCCGCCGCGAGCTGGCTTTCATCATCGAAGCCCGCGTTGAGGAGATCTTTGACCTGCTTCACCAGGAAATCCGCCGCTCCGGCTACGACAATCTCCTTCCGGCAGGCATGGTCCTGACCGGTGGAACAAGCCTGCTGCCTGGAATTAAAAAGGTCGCGGCTGATATTCTCGATATGCCCGTCCGCGTCGCCAAACCTGAGCACCTGGTCGGGCTGGTCGACCAGCTACAATCGCCCGCGTTTTCCACCAGCGTCGGACTGCTCAAATGGTCTGAGATCATGACCCAACCTGCTTATGCAGGCACCAGGCCGCGCACATCAAAGAACCCCACCCTGCCTGGTGTGAAGTTCGATTGGACGAAGGTCAAGTCCTTGGTTGATAGATTTTTACCATAGGTATTTCAGCCACGCTGTGACTGATTCAAGATAAAATACAGTAATGGAGGATACAATGGAGACCAGCAATAAATCAATGTCGTTCGCATCACCAAGAAACACCCCCCAGTATGACCCCGATAACAAGCAACCTGTCGAGGCATTTGCCCGGATCAAGGTTGTAGGGGTCGGCGGTGGCGGCTGCAATGCCGTTAACCGCATGATCGATGAAGGCGTCCAGGGTATTGAATTCATCACCGTGAACACGGATGCCCAGGCGCTCCTCCAATCCAATGCACCCACCCGTGTGCGCATTGGCGACAAGACCACCAACGGCCTGGGTGCGGGTGGAGACCCGGAAATCGGCCGAAAATCCGCTGAGGAATCCTCGGAGGAGCTTTACCAAATCTTGAAAGGCAGCGACATGGTGTTCGTCACCGCCGGCATGGGCGGCGGTACCGGCACAGGCGCCGCTCCCGTCATCGCGGAAATTGCCCAGGAAGTTGGCGCGTTGACCATTGGTGTCGTAACCCGTCCGTTCTCATTTGAAGGGTCAAAGCGTTTTCAATCCGCAGAACAGGGCATCGCCCGCCTCAAGGAGCACGCGGATACCCTCATCGTGATTCCAAACGATCGTCTGCTGCAAATGGTCGATCGCAGGTCCACCCTTCAAGACTCCTTCAAGACTGCCGATGATGTTCTGCGGCAGGGCATCCAGGGCATTTCAGAGGTCATCACAATCCCCGGGTTGATCAACCTCGATTTCGCTGATGTCAAGAACGTGATGTCCGAGGGCGGAGCAGCCCTGATGGCTGTCGGCCATGCCACCGGAGAAGACCGGGCGATCAAAGCTGCCGAAATGGCGATCTCGAATCAACTGCTCGACATCACCATCGACGGGGCGCGCGGCATTCTCTTCAACGTAACCGGTGGTCCAAACCTGACCCTGTTCGAGGTCAACCAGGCTGCCGCGATCATCAAGGAAACCGCCCACCCCGAGGTCAACCTCATTTTTGGCGCAGTCATTGATCCTTCCATGGGTGATGACGTCCGGATCACGGTCATCGCAACCGGTTTCGACCGCCCCGTTAATAACCGTTCGATCAGCAAACCTGCCTACAACGGTAAAACAGAGAACACAACCTCCGGGTCAATTCCGGTTGCCGAGCCTGTGGATATTCAAATGGAGAAAAAGAATGTCAACGACTTCCAACCAGTGGTCATTGACACCAGGAATATTGACTTGCCGACATTTTTAAGGAAGTACATCGAAGATAAGCCTGAAGAACATTAGGATTTATCGATCTGCAAAGTGACATTTTCTTGTCCTCCATAGTATGAAGGGTTTCCGTCATAGAAGCTGAACCCTGCATACACTACTTGCGACTGGCGGCTGGTCCCCGCCAGTCGTTGATTAACTGCCCTTACCCGGTTATGAATTAATCGGAAGTTATATTTTGTGGTCTCGTTGATGCTGAGAGCGCTAATTTGTGCATTTCTGTGTTTTTTGAAAACGTGGGTTTTTTAAGATTACGCCTGATTCATCATTTAGACTGAATTCTTAGCAAACGTTAGTTTTTTACTCCAACCCTTTGATTTCCGCTTGGAATTGGATTAACTTTTATACTTGGAAAATTGACCAGGATTAATGGATATCCGGACTGGTTTTTTACCCAACCACCAATATTTAAGAATATTTTCCCTTCCTTGAACTTGAAACACCACTTTGACTATGTTAGAATATTCCGTAGATGTACGGTAAGCAAATGATTGTCCCCCTACATATGGGGGATATCATTTCCGCAATATCAACATAGCCCATTATCCGGTTGTACTGCCGGTTCATCGCAAAAACTTAGTCCAAGGAGGGTTGGTTGCTCTGTCCATACTGCCAGAAGAATCAGTCGAAGGTCATTGACACCACCCATGATGGACGCGGCGGAATTCGCCGCCGGCGCGAATGTGAGCATTGCGGCCAGCGTTTTTCTACCTACGAACGAGCCATCCTCGCAACGCCCCTCATCATCAAACGCTCAGGAACCCGCGAACAATTCAACCGGGAAAAACTTCTCGAAGGCATCCGGATCTCCTGTGCCAAGCGCCCGGTATCGGCAGATGATATCAATCACCTGGTGAACGAAATCGAGGCCACCCTTCAGAAAATGGGCCGCGAAGAAGTATCCTCCCGCGTTGTCGGCGATATGGTCATCGAGGGACTCAAAAACCTGGATCAGATCGCTTACATCCGATACGCGATCGTCTACCTGCAATTGACTGACCTGCAATCCATCCGCAAGGAAATCGATAGATTACTGGCTTCATAGGAGCGCTTTATGGTTTCATCAACCCACACATCCCAGCAATCATTACTTGAACTTGGCAATTTGCCAACAAACCTGCCTAAAATCGACCTCGAAGACAACGCCCGGCAGGTTTTGGTAAAAAGATACGTCAGGCGCAACCCGGATGGAACCCCCTCGGAAACGGTGGAGGAATTGTTCTGGCGGGTGGCATCGCATATCGCCAATGTTGAAACCAAGTGGGCGACCGATACCGAAGCTCTCGCGCGCAAGTATTACTCGTTGCTCGCGACCAAATCATTTTTCCCCAACTCCCCCACCTTCACCGGTGCAGGCACCCCGCTCGGTCAATTGGCGGCCTGCTTTGTCCTGCCGATCAACGATGACATGGGCCGTGATCCCGCCGGCATCTTCCAGACCCTGCGTGACGCCGCGCTCATCCAGCAAACCGGCGGCGGGAACGGTTTTTCCTTCTCCCGGCTGCGTCCCAAGGGTTCTCACGTGAAAAGTTCAGCCGGCCAGGCGACTGGCCCGGTAGGCTTTCTACGCGTTTATGACCAGGCTTTTGGTGAAGTTGCCCAGGGCGGCACCCGCCGCGGCGCCAATATGGCTGTCTTGCGCGTGGACCATCCGGATATCGAGGAGTTCATCTCCTGTAAAACAAACGAGAACCAGATCACCAATTTCAACATCTCCGTTGGCATCACTGACGCGTTCATGCGCGCGGTGGAGGACGATGTCGAATGGGCGCTGCGCTTCCCCGAGCTGACCGACCCGCGCTCCAAAAACTTTCATGGCACATTTGAACAGGCGGAAGCCCTTGGCATCCCCTTCCGGGTTTACAAGACAATCCGCGCGCGCGACCTTTTCGAACGCATTGTCAAGCAGGCGCACCACAACGGTGAACCTGGATTGCTCTTCCTCGATGCGGCGAACCGCGCCAATCCCGTCCCGCACCTCTACCAGCTCGAAGCGACCAACCCGTGCGGCGAGCAATGGTTAGGCCCGTACGAGAATTGTTGCCTCGGCTCCATCAATCTCGCCCAGCATCTTGGACCAGACCATACCGTGGATTGGGAAAAACTGCGCGCGAACACCGTTCTCGCCACCCGCTTCCTGGATGACGTGGTGGATGCCAACGCCTACGTGCCAGCTGTTCCCCAACTAAAAGAGGCGGCCATGCGCAACCGCCGCATTGGACTCGGAATCATGGGCCTGGCTGACCTGATGTACCACGTCGGTGTGCGTTACGGCTCCCCAGCCTCAGAAGATTTCGGCTCGCAGGTGATGGAGTTCATCCGTTACCACGCCATGCAGACCAGCATCGAGCTCGCGCGCGAACGCGGCGCCTTCCCCTCAATCAAGGGCAGCATTTACGATCCAGAGAATCTCATCTGGCAGCCGCCGGTTTCGCTGATCGAAAATCAGCAGTACTGGAACCGCCCGATCGTTGACTGGTCAATGATCACCGAAGGCATCCGCCGATATGGCATCCGCAACGCCGCGCAGACGACCGTTGCCCCCACCGGCACGATCGCCACGGTCGCCGGGTGCGAGGGGTACGGCTGCGAACCGGTGTTCGCGCTGGCGTACATCCGCCATGTCAATGACAATGGCAAGGATTTGCAGCTTACCTACACCAGCCCAATGTTCATGGATGCCCTCGTTGAATCAGGCCTATCACAAATGGACCGCAATGACATCATCGAACAAACCATCAAGCTGGGCACCTGCCAGAACCTCAAGAACGCACCGGATATGATCAAGGAAACCTTTGTGGTCAGCGCGGATATTGAAGCCGAGGCGCACGTCCGCATGCAGGCAGCTCTCCAGGCGTTCGTGGATAATTCGCTCTCCAAGACCATCAACTTCCCGGATAATGCCACCGAGGACGATGTCGCCACTGCTTACATGCGCGCTTGGGAATTGAATTGCAAGGGAATCACAGTCTACGTCACCGGTTCGCGTGAAGAGGTCGTTCTGGAAACTCACGCCACCGCCAGCAAGAAGAAGCCCTCAGCGGATGATGCCATGCCAGATCAGATCAAGCTCTGGCAGGAGACCAAAAAGCCCCGCCCGCGCTCGTTGATCGGAAGAACATATTCCATCGAAACCCCGCTCGGCAAGGCGTTCATCACGATCAACGAAAACGACGCCACCCAGCCATTCGAGGTCTTCATCAACACCGCCAAGGCCGGTTCAGACACCGCTGCTGTTAGCGAAGCCATTGGGCGGCTTATTTCGTATGTTCTCAGGCTTGCTTCCCCCATCGAACCCAGCCAGCGCCTCACCGATCTTACCCGGCAGCTCACAGGGATTGGGGGCGGTCGTTCGCTTGGTTTCGGACCCAACCGCGTGCGCTCCCTGCCGGATGGGGTCGCCCACGTCCTCGAGGAATACCTGGACGAACGCGCCATCCGCCTTGGCAAGGTTGTTGAAAAATCAAGCGCGGTCCAGCAGTACCTCATTAACGACCTCAAGGATCTCATTCCTGAACCCGATCAGGCCGTCGGCAATGATGAAACTGCCTTACATCAGCATCAGATCGGTGACCTCTGTCCAGAGTGCGGTGTTGCCGCAGTTATTAATGAAGAAGGCTGCCGTAAATGCTACTCCTGCGGCTACTCGGAATGCTAAAGTAGAACGCGGGCCGGTGTATGAACAGGATCGCTTCCATCCGGTGGCGATCCTTTTATATCCTTCGAAAATTCAGTAAATAATCGCGGATTCGCTCAGTGTTCAATGTAGAGACCCTGTTCCACTTGCATTATCAAGGTCCAAAAAGAAACCCGTACCAATCCCGGGCGCTGGATTGTGTATAATCAAATTGCGAACCAACCAGATAGAAAGAGGTGAGATCATGAACAAGATACACGTCATTACCGATACTGATTCCAGCCTGCCCTCAACGCTGGCTGCCCGGTACAATATCGTCCAGGTTCCCATTACCGTCCAGTTTGGAGATGAAACGTACGAATCCGGGGTCAACATGGATGATCGTCTCCTCTTTCAGAAGATCGATGCGCTTCAAAAACTCCCCACCACCGCCGCCCCATCTCCCGCCGCGTTCACAACCGTGTTTGAGGAAGCCTTCAAAAATGGGGCGGATTCGATAGTCTGCATCACTGTTGGAAGCAAGATAAGCCGCACATACGATTCGGCTGTGGCTGCCGCCGGTGAATTTGCCGGACGGGTCATCACCGTCATCGATTCTGATTGCCTGTCGCTTGGTCAGGGATTCTCCGTGCTGGCCGCTGCCGAAGCAGTTGAATCCGGCTCTTCGCACGAAGAGGTGGTCAACATTGCCCGGTCGGTCCTGTCACGCGTGCACGTTTACGGTACGCTTACTACATTAAAGTATCTCGCGATGGGCGGCCGTATCGGGCACCTCTCCGCCAACATGGCCGGAATCTTCGATATCCGCCCTGTTATGACCATGATCGATGGGAAATTAGGTTTGCTTGAAAAGGTCCGGACTCACCGGGCAGCCATGCGACGGCTGGTGGAATTGCTGGAAAAATCGGTGAATGGCAAGACCATTGAAAGAGCCGGCATCGTTCACGTGAACAATTCCGTTGACGCTGCCCTCTTAGAGGCACACCTGCGCGCCGACCTGCCCATGCCGGCTGAGATCATCACTGCTGAGTTCTCCCCCGGTCTATCCGTGCATGGAGGCAGCGGCCTGGTCGCCGCGGTGCTGGTCACGAAAGCCTGAAATACTCTCCAAAAAAAACCCACCGGGCGAACCCAGTGGGTTTGATGTCAATGCTCGAGGATAGCGGGTGTCAGCTTAACGCGAGGTCCGCCAGACGGATATGCACAGGTTTGCCCTTGATCTTGTAGGTGCGTTTGCTGTGTTGTAATACTGACTTCACGTGATTCTCAGCCACATCCACCAGTGAATAATTGTTCTGGATGTTGATCTCACCAATCGCTTTTCCAGGGATGCCGGATTCTCCGGCGATCGCGCCGACGATGTCCCCCGGGCGTAGCCCATTGCGGTTGCCCAGGTTCATCCACAGCCTTACCATGCCTTCTTCAACAACAGCTGACCGTTTATCAGCGGTTTCAGTCTGGCTGCCTTTTCCAGCGTGTTTGCTGCTGTTGTAGTTATTCGCTGCGCGCTCCTTTTCCTCAGACGCCCGGTTCAACTCCAGCAGATCCTGAATCGGCAGCTCGCCGCTGTTGGCTCGCAGCAGCCGGATCAGCCCAACCGCGATCTCATTGATGTTGAACCCATTGGCTAGCATTTTATCGAGCAGTAACCGTTCCGAGTGATTCAATCCAGCCAGCAGCTGACTACTCACCTTTTCGATCAAGCGCTCGTCGCGCTTCTGTTGAATTTCCGCCGCGCCTGGCAGTAGCATTTCGCTGATCGGCTGCCTGGTGTACGCCTGGATCTGATTCATCCGGCTGCGCTCGCGCGGGGTGAGCAGCGTGATGGCGATGCCCTTTTTGCCTGCCCGGCCGGTGCGCCCGATGCGGTGCACATAATCCTCGGCGTCGGCTGGCATGTCATAGTTGAATACGTGGGACACATCCAGGATGTCGAGACCACGGGCTGCCACGTCTGTTGCCACCATCAGCGTTACGATCCCCTTGCGGAAGCGGTTTAATACCATCTCACGCCGCGCCTGGTTCAGGTCGCCGTGCAGCGAGTCGGCAGAGAACCCCTTGCGCAGCAGGTCATCCGCCAATTCCTGGGCTCTCGCCTTGGTGCGGGTGAAGATGAGCCCGCTCGTCACGTCGTCTGTTTCAAGCAAACAGCATAAAGCCGCCAGTTTGGTTTCTTCTCGAACACGGTAAAACCGTTGCTCGGTTTCGACAACGGTCATCCGGGAGGGGTTGATGCTGATCTTCGCCGGATCGGTGAGGTATTTTGACGCCAACTTGTGGATTTGTTCGGGCAGTGTGGCGGAGAATAACGCGATCTGCTTCACTTCAGTGAGTTCATTCAATATGGTTTCAACATCTTCGATGAAGCCCATCTCGAGCATTTCGTCAGCCTCGTCCAGCACCAACGTTTCCACCTGGCTCAGGTCGAGCCTTCCCTGCCGGATGAAATCCAACAAACGCCCGGGCGTGCCCACGAGAACATCCACCCCGCGCTTGAGCGCCCGTATCTGTACCTCGTAGGATTGTCCACCATACACCGCCAACGCGCGTACACCAGACATCCTGGCGAACCCCTCCGTTGCATCCGCGACCTGCTTTGCCAGTTCCCTGGTGGGAGCCAACACCAGTGCGCGCGGGATTCCGTTCGCTTTCCCCAACCGCTGCAGGATGGGCAACATAAAAGCCGCTGTTTTCCCTGTTCCGGTCTGTGACTGGGCCAATACATCTCTTCCGCTCAACATCAACGGGATCGTTTCCACCTGGATCTGCGTCGGTCGTGTGTACCCAAGCATTTCAACCGCCTGCAGATAATCATCTTTTAACCCTAATTCTGAAAAATTCTGAAGCATTCAATTCCTTTTCGCATAAAAAAATACCCTCCGGTACCGGCTGGGTATTTTGAACCTGGCACGATCTTTCAGCGTTTTTGCAACGCGACCGGTAGTATATCACAAAACATCAGTAATAATGGGACCAGGTTCAAGCAAAATTTGGTTCCACCCCCATTGCGTATCACAACGCCAGTTTATCCTGGCAAACGACGAAAGGTTTACCCCGCACTGCCGTATAATATGAGTACTTATTGAGATCAGGAGCATACGAATGGCAAAAAGATTTATTCTCGTCGCGGGCAACATCGGTTCCGGCAAAACCTCCCTGACTGAACGCATCGGCGAACGCCTCGCCTGGCACACCGCCTTCGAATCGGTCGTCGATAACCCCTACCTGCCAGATTTCTACACCAGCATGAAGGACTGGGCATTTCACCTGCAGGTCTACTTCCTCGGTCACCGCGCCCAGCAGCACCTCGACATGTACCTCGACACGCGCAACGCCATTATCGACCGCAGTATCTACGAAGACGCCTACATCTTCGCCCGCGCCCTGCATTCGATGGGTAACATCAACGAAAGGGATTACAAAACGTACCGCAAAGTTTTCGACCTCATCGTTAAGAACCTGCCGGCCCCTTCCCTCCTGATCTACCTTAAAGCGCCGGTAGACACATTATTGAATCGCATTAATCAACGCGGTCGCGCGATCGAATCCTCCATCAGCCGTGAGTACCTCGATCTCCTGGATTCACTCTACGAGGATTGGATCGGAAATTTTGATCTTTGCCCGGTTCTCACCCTGCGCACGGATGACCTTGATTTTGTCCATGAACCAAAACACTTCAACACCGTTGTCCAGAAGATCAAAGAGAAACTCTCGGGTAAAGAAGAGATCGTTTTTTGAGTATTCCTGTTGATTTTGATCATGATTTTTGATAATTATCCGGATGATTGTGCAACTAATCACCATTCGATGCGTATATTGAGTAACAAAACAGAACTCGCGGGGCTGCAGTGAAGCAATTGGATCAGCAATGGATCGAGAAAGCCCGCCATGGAGATGAAGAAGCCTTCACCATGCTGGTTGAAACCTACCAGACCCCAGTGTACAACCTGTGTTTCAGGATGCTTGGGGAAAGCACTGCCGCCGAAGATGCCGCCCAGGAAACCTTTTGGAGGGCGTATCAGAACCTTAAACGTTATGATCCACAAAGACCTTTCACGACCTGGCTCCTTTCCATCGCCGCTCACTATTGCATCGACCAACAACGCAAGCGCAGGTACCCGGTCTTCGAGCTGGACGAGTTCCCGGATTTCGACCTGGCCGATCCTGAAATTCCCAACCCGGAATCCGCCGCGATTTCCAACGCGGAGGACGAGGTGCTTCACCAGTTGATCAACAAGTTGACCCCGTTGGATCGGGCTGCAGTGATTCTAAAGTATTGGTATGGATGTTCTGAGGAAGAGATTGCTACAATGTTATCTTTGACCATTAGCGCGGTAAAAAGCAGGCTTCATCGTTCCAGGCAGCAACTGGCCGCCTTTGCTTTGCAGCAGGAGTCATTTTCGCTCGAGGGAGGAATTGAGCAATGAATCATGATCATTACAGAAACCTGATCCTGGATGAAGAACCAATAACGCCGCAAGAACAAGCGGATCTCGACCAGCATCTTCAATCTTGCGAGGAATGTGCCAGGCTCTCTCGAGCCTTGCACAAATCTTTGAACATCATTTCCAGCGCGCCTGAGGTTCAGGCTCCTCAAGGGTTTACGCGCAACTGGCTGGTTGAATTCGAAAGCCGCAAGCGCGCGCAGGAGAGGAAGCAGGCGCGCACGCTCATCATCGCCCTCAGCAGCGGGATCCTGGTGGTTGTCCTGGCTGCCCTCATCATTTTCCTGCCTGAATTTTCGCTCATCTCGCTCACAGCCGGGTTGATAACCACCGTCGTGCAGCTGGCCGGCACCTTTGAACGCGTGTGGACTTTCCTCGTTTCGCTGTTCCAGTCCACTCGGCCATCCACACTTGTGTTCACGCTGTTCATCCTGGTCGCATGGATACTCCTCGCATGTTTCACATTGGGTTTATCGGTTTGGAAGCTCGCGATCAAAAAAATAGAGGTAAAAAAATGAAGCATTTTCGTTATTTGCTCTTAACTGCAATTCTTGCACTCGTCGTTGTATCAGTCGCTCCTTCCCCGGTCCTGGCGCAGACCCCCACTCCGGCTGACGGTGTCACGATAACAGGGGACCAGGTTGTCATTGGCAACACCTTTCAACTTCAAACTGGAGAAACACTGGATGGCAATATGCTCGTCATCGGGGGAACCGTCACCACCCGGACAGATACCCGGGTCAATGGCGATATCGTGCTGGTCGGAGGCACCATCTCGTTGGATGGCGAAGTAAACGGGGATATCGTGGCGATCGGTGGGGCTGTAAGCGTGAATGAAAATGCCACCGTCAATGGCGGGCTCACCATGATTGGCGCAACGCTGCAACGCGCCGAAGGCGCCGAGATCAGTGGCGGCGTCTCACAACAGAATCCCGATTTGTTCCGCATCACCGTTCCAGAGAACGAACAGTGGGGTCTGCCTTTTTCGAAATGGAATAACCCCCTCGCCCGTATGCTCAGCGCTTCCCTACAGGCTCTCGGCATGGGAATTCTGGCCGTGATCATCGGGTTGCTTTTGCCCAAACAGGTCAAGCGCGTTTCCGATGAACTTACCCGTGAACCGCTGGTCGCTGGTGGGGTCGGTTTGCTGACCATCATCGTCGCGCCGATCATCCTGGTGCTGCTCACGATCACGATCCTGCTTATCCCGGTCGCGATACTCTCCATCATCGTCCTGGCATTCGCGGTTCTTTTCGGTCTCATTGCCATAGGTTACGAGATCGGGGAGCGCTTATCAGGCCTATTCAAAGCCACCTGGCATCCTTCCATCGCCGCCGGGTTGGGAACGCTTCTTCTCAGCCTGGTCATCGGGTTTGCCAACCTCGTTCCATGTGTCGGTTGGATGCTCGGATTGATCGCCGGCTTCCTCGGTCTTGGATCGGTAATCGTCAGCCGTTTCGGTTCAGAAAAATACGCGGCCAGGATTGTGAAAGCGGTCCTGCCTGTGTCCGAACCGCCGCCTACCGGAGGTGAGTCACCAGAATCTCCTCCAGTTAATAATTCGAATAATATCCCTTCCTCAGGAGGAAATGATGAAAACAATTAAAGTGCTCCTAATCTTCGTGGTCATGCTCTCTTTGATCGCATGCTCCTTCACGGTCAATGTCCCTTCCGTTCGAACCGGCGCCACCCAGACGCTCGAGATTTCTGAAGACGTTGAGACAGGCACATCACTGTCGCTGGTAACCATTGAAATGGGCGCTGGCGAGCTGAATTTGACCGGTGGCTCTGATAAACTGGTTGAAGGAACCGTCCGCTACAACGTTGAAGCATGGAAACCGGTGGTTGAACGGGATGGCAGCAGCCTCACCCTCAGCCAGAAAACCAATTCCGATATTTCCATCCCGGATGGCAATTACAAGAACGAATGGGATCTGAAGCTGGGTTCAACCCCCATTGACCTAAGCCTTACGACCGGGGCTTACAAGGGTAATCTCGACCTCAGCGGTGTATCAGTAACCCGTTTATCGGTCACCGATGGCGCCAGTTCTGCCACCATCCGCTTCGACACACTCAACCCGGTGGAAATGTCAGAGCTCAGTTACAAAACGGGAGCGTCCGAGGTGGAATTATTCGGCCTCGGCAATGCCAACGTGAGTTCGGTCAGGTTTGATGGTGGTGTCGGCAAATACACGCTGGATTTCTCCGGCGAAAACCCGGTGAATATCGATGTCTCCATTACATCCGGGATGAGCGACCTCAAACTCATTCTTCCAGACAATGTTCAGGCTAAGGTGATCGTCAGCGGAGAACTGAACAATGTTGACCTCCAGGGAACCTGGACTGTGCAGGGCACAACTTACACATTTGGGTCAGGAGGAAGCCTGATCACCATCACCGTGGATATGGGTGTCGGTAATCTCCAGCTAATCCAACAGTAATTGCTCAAAAAACACGAGGATCCCGGCTATTAACCGGGATCCTTTTAGTTACCAGATAGATTGATATAAATATTACCGTCTTACGCGCCTATCGGTACAATCCCATTTCGTTGATTGCCTGGTACACAGCGTCTCGAAGGTAATAGCGGTACCCCATCCCTTCAGCGATCCTTTGCCGGATTTGCTTGGATGAAATCTCAAGGATTGGCGCTTCGACGATATTTACCTTTTGCGATATCCCGGGCAGCACCTTCTCCAGCGATTCCAGGTCAACCTGGTCGGCGTGCCGCCGCATCACCCCGATCCCGTCACAGGTCTCGATAAATTCCTGCGGCTTGTTCCATGTCGGCAGGTCATGCAGCGAATCTCCACCCATCAGGTAGTACATTTCAGCCCCCGGGTATTCCGTCTTGAGGATGTTGACCGTGTCGATCGCGTAATGCGGACCGGGCCGGTCAATGTCCACCCGCGAAAGCAGGAAGTTCGGGTTCCCGTGGATGGCTTTGTCCACCAGAGTGACACGGTCTTCGATCGGGTTAATATTGACGTAGCGCTTGTGCGGCGGGTTATCCGTCACAACCCAAAGCAGCAGGTCCAGATTAAGCTGGGTGCGGCACTCTTCCGCCAGGATGAGATGGCCCACATGCGGAGGGTCAAAGGTACCACCAAAGATACCAACGCGTTGATAACTCGCCATGTTAATCCTGCCACTCCAATTCATAATCACGGATGTAAACCGTGTCGCCATCCCGGATGCCTTCCTTGCGCAGCGCGGCATCCAAACCGATCGCTACCATCAGGCGTTGGAAGCGCCGGATGGACCCGTCGTGCTCCCAGTATGTCATCTCGGCCGCCCGCTCGATCGCGGTCCCGGTCACCCGCCATCCGTCGCCCTCGCGCGCGATCACAAAATCCCGAGCGTCCTCTTCGGGTTTGTAAACCGGCAGGGTGGGAATGATCTCGGGTTTGGGGACCGTTTGCACCAGCTCGAGCGCTTTCCAGAGCACTGGCACAAGATTCTCCCGCGTAAACGCCGAGATCGGATACGGTTCGTAGCCCAGCTTTGTGAAAGCCTTTTTCAATTTTGGCCAGCTGGCTTTGACCTCTTCGAGATCCATCTTGTTTACCACTACGACCTGGGGTTTGCTGCTCAGCGCCGAATCAAACAATGCCAGTTCGCTGTTGATCTGGCTGAAATCCGCAAGCGGGTCTTCCGCGCTGCCATCCAGGACATGAATGAGCACTCGCGTACGCTGGATATGCCTGAGAAACGCATCTCCCAGTCCAACCCCCTGATGAGCCCCTTCGATCAATCCCGGGATATCCGCGAGAACCAGCTGATTTTCTGCGTCCAGGTTCGCCACGCCAAGGTTGGGTTCGATCGTCGTGAATGGATAATCCGCGATCTTTGGCTTTGCGTTCGTGACCGCCGCGAGAAAACTCGATTTTCCCGCGTTGGGTACACCCACGATCCCCACGTCTGCCAGCAATTTCAATTCAAGCCGGATCTCTTTTTCCTCCGGCGGTTCACCCTTTTCCGCGGTTCTGGGCGCCTGGTTGCGTGAGGTCGCAAAATGCTGGTTTCCCCGCCCTCCCCTGCCCCCCCTGCACACCACAAGCTCCTGCCCGGGTTCAGTCAGGTCTCCCAGCAACTCATCCGTCGCGGAATCATAAATGATCGTTCCCGGTGGCACCGGGATCACCAGGTCCTTGGCGCCCCTGCCGGTCATGTTGCTGCCGCGACCGTTTCCGCCGTCATCCGCGATGTATTTTTGTTGATAGCGAAAACTCTGCAGCGTGTTTAAAGTTTCGGCTACGCGAAAAATTACGTCGCCGCCTTTACCCCCGTCGCCGCCATCCGGCCCGCCGCGCGGAACGTATTTTTCGCGGTGGAAATGCACCACGCCAGCCCCTCCCCGGCCAGACCTGACATAGATTTTCGCTTCATCAATGAACATATCGATTCCTGTAATCCGGCTCAGGGGGTCATCCCTGAGCCGGAAAGTTTTAACCTTATTTCCTGGGGAATTTATTCTTTAAAATGCCTTCGAGGTCAGGTTTCCCGATCTCCTGCAGTTCATAACGCACACGCTGCATCGGTTTATTTACCTTGATGATGCGGTTCAGGTCGATGGGAGTCGCCGAAATCACCAGGTCTACATCCGCCTTGTTGATCGTCTCTTCCAGGTCTTTCACCATGTCATCGCCGTATCCCATCGCAGGCAGAATCTTCCCGGTGTTCGGGTATTTGACATAGGTATCATGGATCGTGCGGACTGCAAAAGGTCTCGGGTCCACGATTTCTCCAGCGCCAAACCGTTTGGCAGCCACCCAGCCAGCGCCGTACGCCATCTCGCCATGCGTCAGGGTCGGTCCATCTTCCACCACCAGCACCCGCTTTCCACGGATCGCATCCGGGTCATCCACGAACAGCGGAGAAGCTCCCTCGATCACCAGGGCGGCCGGGTTGAGCTCATGCAGGGTGTTGCGAACCTCGATGACTTTGGCCGGGTCCGCGGTATCCACCTTGTTGATGACGAACACATCTGCCATGCGCACGTTAGTCTCTCCGGGATGGTACATTTTCTCGTGCCCGGGCCGGTGAGGATCGGCAACCACGATGTTGAGGTCCGACTTGTAGAACGGGAAATCATTGTTTCCGCCGTCCCACAGGACAATATCCACTTCTTTTTCCGCTTCGCGCAGGATGGCTTCGTAATCCACACCCGCGTACACGATCACACCATTGTCAATGTGCGGTTCGTATTCCTCGCGCTCCTCGATCGTGCATTCGTTTTTGTCGAGATCCGCGTATGTCGCGAAGCGCTGAACTTTTTGTTTGACCAGGTCGCCGTAGGGCATCGGGTGACGGATCGCCGCGACCCTGTAACCCATCTCGCGCAGGATCAGGGAAACCCGGCGCGTCGTCTGGCTCTTGCCCGAGCCCGTGCGTACCGCGCAGACGGATATTACCGGTTTCACCGACTTCACCTGGGTGGCATCGAGCCCCATCAAGCGGAAATCCGCACCAGCAGCCAGCACGATTGAAGCTTTGTGCATCACAACTTCGTGGGGGACATCACTGTAAGCGAAGATCACCTGTTGAACCTTAAGTGTCTTGATCAGTTTGACCAGGTCGCTCTCTGGAAATATCGGGATTCCTTCCGGGTACAAAGAGCCAGCCAGCGCAGCCGGGTATTTTCTACCCTCGATATTCGGAATTTGCGTGGCCGTGAAGGCAACAACTTCATAATCCTTATTGTCGCGAAAGAAAACATTGAAATTGTGAAAATCGCGGCCTGCTGCTCCCATGATTAGGGTCTTGATGGGTGTCATTTTTTCTCCTTTTGTGGTTTCTATAAAATGGCTCACATCGCTTGTGGGGCTGTGATGCCCAGTATTGCCAACGTGTTCGAGATGGTCTGCCGCGCGGCTGCGACCAGTCGTAAACGGTTCTGCCTCTGATTGTCCTCAGCGATCAACACCGGGCATTGGGTGTAGAAATCATTAAACGCCCTGGCGAGTTCATAGGCGTAATTGGTGAGCACCAGGGGTTTCAGATCCCTGGCTGCTTTTACCACCTCTTGCGGAAGGCGGCCTATCAGGTCGACCAGCGCGATTTCCGGCTGGGTCAGCGCATAATCCGGGATAGTTGAACCAGGCATACCCCCGCCAGCTTTGCGCAGAATGCTGTTCGCCCGGACATAGGCGTATTGTATATATGGCGCTGCCTGGCCGTTGAAATCCAGCGCGCTCTCCCAATCAAACGTCACCACCTTATTGCTCTCACGCGAGATCATCGGGAACCGGATGGCTCCAAGACCAACCGCGCGTGCGATCTCCATTTGAGTCTCAAGCGGTAAATCCGCGTTCTTATCCTTGACCACCGCCAGCGCCCGGGAGGTAGCCTCACGAATGAGGTCCTCCAGCAGGACCACGGTTCCCTCGCGTGAAGCCATTACCACGTTCCCCGGCAGGTTCACCAGTTCATACGGCAGGTGTTGACAGCGGTTAGCCCACTCGTACCCGGCCAGCTCCAGCGTTTTGAATACCTGCTGAAAATGCAGCGACTGGCGCACGTCAACGACATAATAGGACCTGGTCAACGCGGGATAATCCAGGAATTTCTGGCGCGCAAGTGCCAGGTCTTCCGTCGCGTATAACGCGGTTCCGTCTGAGCGCTGCACGACCATTACGCGATATTTTTCTTCTTTCAATCCCAGCTTTTCATCGATCTTTACGACAACGGCTCCGCCTTCTGCGCGTTCGTCGGTGGCGATACCCCGGTCGATCAGTTCAGCCACCATCTCCTTCCCGGCGGTTTCAAACATGGAATTAAAATAGTATCGGTCAAACCGGATGTCAAGCAGCGCGTACATCTCGGTAAACCCGTCCAAAGACCACTGGCGGGTTTCTTTCCAGCACGCCACCACCTCAGGGTCGCGGCGGTCCCAGCAGCCGTACAGCTCGCGGATTTCCTCTTCCAGGCTCGGGTCCTGCTCCAGGCGCTTCACCGCCTCAGCGTAGATCGCCCCCATCCAGCGCGTGATATCCCGGTCGGGTTTCTCACCTTTATGGTACTTGAGATAATTCCAAATCCACTTGATGACATGCAGGCCAATATCACCCGGGTAGTTCGCCCGCACCACATCGAACCCGGCTGTCTCAAGGATGCGCGCCAGCACATCGCCCAGGAAGGCGCTTCGCAGGTGCCCGACATGAAACGCCTTATGGGTATTGGGGTGTGAGAACTCGACCATCACCTGCTGGTGAAGGCTCTCAGCTTTTCCGTAATCGGAGCCATGACGCATGACTTCATTGATCACCCGCTGAAAATAGTCGGATGAAGAGAAATACAGGTTCAAATATCCATTTACCGCTTCGATCTTTTCAAATCCAGCGCTGCCTTGCAGCTTTTCAGCGATTTTTTCAGCCAGTTGGGCAGCGTACGCGCCAACGGTTCCCTTGTTTTCGCTATGGCTCATCGCCGCGAGTTGAAAGAAGGTGGTCGAAATCCCCCACTGACCATTGAACGGGATCCATGTCCATTTGAGCTCGACTTCGGGCAGACCAAGCTCTCTGCAGTATTCTTTGATCTGATTGTCAACTTGCCGGTGCTCATTTTCGAACATGTTCATTCCTGTCCTGGCTCTTATTCAAGATTGGATTATAACACGCCAATACCCGGCAACCTGGTAAAGCAAAGGCGGGAGGTATACCTCCCGCCCAATTGTTTGATGAAAAAACGGCTCCTACCTGGCCGCGGCCAGGCGTTTCATCAGCCTGCTCTTGCGCCGGGCTGCGTTGTTCTTATGCAGCACGCCCTTCTGGGCGGCTTTGTCAAGCGCAGACACAGCTTCGAGCGTCGCGGCTTCGGCGACTTCCAGGTCCTTGCCGGCAATGGCTGCTTTGGCGCGGGCTACATACGTGCGCGCGGTTCCGCGGTACACGCGGTTGTGGATCCGTCGTTTTTCATTTTGCTTGTTGCGTTTTACAGCAGACTTAATATTGGCCAACTCAATTCCTCCGAAAAACATCTGTCAGTGCGAGGGTCGAGGGTAAGCACTGGTTCAGGTGGCGGTCGAATTCTACCTCAACCCGTAAATTCTGTCCAGTTTTTTCGACCCATAACACGACCGATTTTCGTACTTATTTATCCTGCAGCGCGGCCACACCGGGCAGTTCCAGCCCTTCGAGCATCTCCAATGACGCGCCGCCGCCAGTCGAAATATGTGTGATCTTGTCCGCCAGCCCGGATTGCTGGATCGCCGCGACAGATTCACCGCCGCCGATAACGCTCACCGCTTTGCTCTCAGCAACCAGGCGTGCCACCCCGTAGGTGCCCTCAGCAAACTTCGGGAACTCAAACACGCCCATCGGTCCATTCCAGACCACCGTTCCGGCTGTTTTGATGACGTCACCGAACGCCTTGACCGTTTCGGGTCCGATATCCAGGATACGCCAACCGTCGGGCACATTTCCGACTGCTGTTGTCCTGGTGGCTGCCTCTGCTTCGAATTTATCCGCCAGCACCATATCGACCGGCAGATGGATCTTACCTGCGCCTTCATCCATTAAAGAGAGCGCGGTCGGCACAGATTCATCCTCGACCAGCGAATCCGCCATCGCGAATCCTTTCGCCTTCAAGAAAGTGTTCGCCATTCCACCGCCGATCAGGATGGCATCCGCCTTCTGCAGCAGGTTCTTGATAACCCCGATCTTGTCGCTGATCTTAGCACCGCCCATGATGGCCACAAATGGCCGCTGCGGGTCGGCAATTGTCTGCCCCAGGTAGCGGATCTCTTTTTCAAGCAGGAAGCCCGCCACGCCAGGCAGGTAATGGGTGACACCCTCGGTGGAAGCGTGCGCTCGGTGGGCTGTCCCAAACGCGTCATTTACAAAAACCTCAGCCAGGCTGGCGAGCTGTTTCGCCATCCCGGGATCGTTGGCTTCTTCTTCAGCGTGGAAACGCGTGTTTTCGAGAACCAGCACATCCCCCGGTTTCAAGACCGCAGCGGCTTCTTCCGCTTTTGGACCGATGCAGTCCTCGGCAAAGCTTACCTTCTTGCCCAGCAAACCAGCCAGATGCGCTGCGACCGGCGCGAGCGAATACTTGGCTTCCGGGCCACCCTTGGGTCTGCCCAGGTGCGAGCACAGGATGACCGCGGCCCCATTCTCCAGCAAATAATTTATCGTTGGAATTGCTGCCCGGATGCGTGTATCATCACCCACAACACCATCTTTGAGCGGTACGTTGAAATCCACCCGCACCAGCACCTTTTTTCCACGAACATCAATATCCCGGATCGTTTTCTTATTGAACATGTCTTGCCTCCTGTTGAAAAGATCGATGCGCAACCGCTAAATAGAAAGTGGGTTGCGCATCGGTTTCAGTCGTTGCTTAGAACCAATCGACCATTGGGTTGATCAGAGTTTCTTTCCCATCATCGCCGCCAGGTCTGCGGTGCGGCAGGAATAACCCCATTCATTGTCATA
>CAYYBP010000018.1:0-6253 GCA_964470275.1 uncultured Anaerolinea sp.
CCGCTGAAAATCATCCGGCGGCCGGCTCATTGGGAAAAACAACCAGCGGCAGCAGATGAATTGAGGGTTTCATGACCCGGACCACACCCGCAGAGGGGATTGGAAAGGAAACAACCCGGTCGCCGCGTTCATTGATCGGCGCGCTGATCATCGCCCTGGCGGTTTTTCTCGGCCTGCTTGTTATTCTTGAGGGTCTTTTTCGTTTCACCAGCCTTGATCGTATCCTTTCCCTGCGCTCGGTGGGTGTATACCACGCGCAATTTGAAATTAAGTGGTTCGAGCTCAAGGATTACGTGCGTGAAAATGGCGGCGTCGATGTGATCCTCATGGGCAACTCGATGGTCAACACCGGTATTGATCCAGCGGTGCTTTCGGCTGAGTACAGCTCACTGACTGGCGAGGATCTGCGCATCTTCAATTTTGGCGTAGAAGGACTCACCGTCGCCCCTAATTCGGTCATCGCCAAACGCCTGGTCGAGCGCTATCACCCCGGAACGATCCTCTTTGTCACCGAGATGCGCGATTACGCCGTCAACAACGGTCTTGAAATCGAGCAGACCCTGCTCGACAACGAATGGTTCACCAGCGATTCAGTCACCACGTGGTTAAAGAACAACTCCACGGTGCTGCAGCACCTCCTCCCGTACCGCAATTGGAGCAGAGCGGATTTTCTTGATAATTTTCTCATGAGTATGCGCCGCTTTAATGACACCACCACCCAGGGGTATGAGCCTGATTCTCATACCGGTGTGGATATCGACATTCCCCCGGATCCCAGCGACCCGGAGGAAAAAGAGGATTTCATACTCTTCGCGGATTACGCGGTCGATCCGGACAGGTTAAAAGCCCTGGGAGATATCCTGTCTCTCGAGGAGCAGGGCATGACCGTCATTGTCACCGAAATGCCCGTTCACCCAAATTATTTCGTTTATTTCGGCGGGGAACAGGCCCACGCCCCTTATCTCGACCAGCTGGTGCCATTTATCACCAGCCGCGGCGGCAGCTTCCTGCCGGCGATCGCCTGGCAGCTCATCCCGCTCGAGGACCGGGTCGACCATCATCACCTGAATTACAAGGGAGCCACCCGGTTCTCAAAGCTTCTCGCTGAAGAATTAGCCGATCTGTGCCAGCGATCGGGTGATTGTCTGCGTTCAGCCCCCGGTGGCAGCCAATGACGGTTACCTCGCTGGTCTTCTTCGCAAGCGCCTGCCTGGCAGCCCTGGTGTACCACCGTCTCCCCGCCAGGCTGCGGCTGCCGTGGCTGCTGGTCATTTCCCTGGCATTCGTCCTCACCTGGTCATGGCAGTTTGCCCTGGTGCTGGTTTTTTACAGCGGGATCAATTATTGGCTTGGTTTGCGCGCCTCGCCAGCGAACCCCGCGCGTAAGCGTTGGGTAACCGCTGGAATTATCATCAACATCCTTTTCCTGTTCATCTTCAAGTACAACCATTTCTTTCTGCCCCAGTTTTCTGCCCTCCTCAGTTCGCTCGGCGTTTTACGCGAGGGCTCGCTGCTGCAGTTGTTGATGCCGGTCGGTCTCTCCTTCCTGATGGTGCAGAATATCTCCTACCTGGTGGATGTGTCGAATAACCGCCATTCACCCGAGACCAGCTTCATCCGGTTCAGTGTGTACATCCTGTATTTCCCCAAGCTCCTCTCCGGCCCGGTGGAGCGCGCCCGCGTCTTCCTGCCCAGGCTGGTTTCCCCCCTGGTGGTCGACCGCGCCCTGGTGGAACGCAGCGCCGCCCTGGTGCTCGTCGGGCTTGTGCGCAAGCTGGCGCTGGCGGACCCGCTCTTCAACATGATTCCAGCTAGCGCGTTTACCTCGCCTGTTAACCATACCGGCCAGGACCTGGTCTTCTGGCTGCTGGCCTACGCCTTCGCCCTGTACAACGATTTTGCCGGCTACACATCGATCGTGCGCGGCGTCAGTTTGTGGTTTGGCATTGAGCTTTCACCCAACTTCAACCTGCCCTATTACGCCCGCAACTTCACCGAGTTCTGGAGCCGCTGGCACATCACCCTCTCCAACTGGCTGCGCGATTACATTTTCTATCCCCTCGCGTGGAAGCTTCGCCGCCGCTACCCGGCAGAGGATCATTTCTTTAACGTCTTTCTGCCCCCGATGGCAACCATGCTGGTCAGCGGCATGTGGCATGGTCTCTCATGGAATTTGCTTGTGTGGGGCGGGCTGCATGGTCTTTACCTGATGCTCGAACACCTGCCGTCTTTGAGAAAGCCGCTGCCGCCCATGAACCGGCGGCCGCGCTGGAAACAGAACGCGGGCAGGGTGATCACCTTCCTGCTCGCAGCCCTGGCCTGGCTGCCCTTCCGCACCAGCCTGCGGCATACCTGGGAGTACCTCGGCGCCATGTTCCGCTGGGCGCCGCCCGACCTGCTTGCCCTGGCGCGCACCCTGGTTGGATGGTCGCCGCTCTCGGATTGGTCGCAATTTAACCTGCCCAACCCCATTCTCATCCTGGTGCTCGCCGCCGCCATCGGATTTGACGCGCTGCAGCATAAAGCAGGCAAGGATGAGTTCCTTCTCACCATGCCGCGCTGGTTCCAGGTATTGCTTGTCGTGCTGCTCCTATTCGTCGCGCTGCTGGCCTTCTTCTCCGATACGATCGCCCCATTCGTGTACCAGGGGTTCTAGATTCAATATTTGATTGGTTGCATGGTGTGTGATTTTCACGATGCATCCCCCGCGAGGTGAAATTTGACCGATAACGATGAAATCAGTGGCACGCAATCCCCTCCGCTCCGCATCCCCCTCTTGACCGGGGAGGAGAGCCATAAACCCCTGCTCTCCCCGCCGCAAAGCCTTTATCTCCGTTCCGGGCATGTTGTACTGGCTCCCGGTGAATCCGTCGGTTTGCACTCCACCGGGGAAAGGGAAGAAATGCTGATTCCACTATCCGGCATTGGCGAAATGCAGGTCCCCGGCGTGCAAACCCTCACGGTGGAGCCGGGCTTTGTGCTGTTCAACCCCCCTCACACCTGGCATGACGTGAAGAATACAGGCGGGGTACCGCTTTCTTATATCTATGTAGTCACCATTTCTCCGGAGAAATGACGGCGCAACTTCTGAATCTTTCTCAGGTTGGACATCACTCAGAGGGCTTATTCACTATAATGATTACAAAACAGAGATCCAATTGTGTCCCGCACAAAGTCAAGAGGGTATGGATGTATTCGCTGGCCGCCCAGGCAGCGCAACCAGGTTCATCGAGGGGGTTCCTTTTACAAGAAACGGGGTTAATAATAAGTATGAGAGAGAACCCCGTTCCGGGGTATATATCGACTGGCTGGAGGAATAGCCGTGACCGTTGAAATTAAAGAAATCCACTCCGTTCGTGATCTGAAAACCTTTATCCGTTACCCGCTTACGCTTTACAAGGGCAATCCCCATTATGTTCCCAACCTTTTTACCGATGAAGTAAACACCCTGCGTTCAGACCGCAACCCGGCGCTGGTAGAAGCCCGCGCCAGGTACTGGCTGGCGTACCGCGGCGGAGAAGTCGTTGGCAGGATCGCCGGAATGATCGTCCCTAAGCATGAGCAAAAATGGGGCGAGCGCTACATGCGCTTCGGTTGGGTGGATTTCGTTGATGATCCCGAGGTGGTTCAGGGTTTGCTTGGCGTGGTGGAGAACTGGGCCAAAGAGGAGGGCATGGAGGGCGTGCACGGTCCGCTTGGATTTACCGATCTTGACCGCGAAGGCATGCTGGTGGAAGGCTTTGATGAAACCACCACCCTGGCCACAATCTACAACTACCCCTATTATCCAAAATACCTGGAAGCGCTGGGATATGTAAAAGACGTCGATTGGCTCGAGCATCAATTCACCATGTCGTACAAATACAAAGACAAGATCGACAAGGCCGCGGAGCTTATCGCGAAACGCACCAACACGCACATGTTCAAGGGTACGAAAAAGGACCTGTTAAAGATCGCTCCCCAGATATTTGAGGTGATCAACGAAGCCTACCGCAACCTGTATGGGACGGTTCCGCTCACCGAAGCACAGGTGAAGTCGTATGTGAACACCTATTTCGGTTTCGCCAATACAGATTTTATCCCGTTGGTGCTGGACAAAGACGATCGGCTGGTCGCCTTCGGCATCACATTTCCCTCTTTCTCTGAGGCGCTGCAAAAGAGCAAAGGGGAGCTTTTCCCGTTCGGCTTTATTTACTTTCTAAAAGCACTGCGCAGGAATGACAAGGCGGATCTCTACCTGGTAGGGGTGCGCGATGAATACCGCCGCAGCGGCGTGACCGCGATGCTGATGAAACAGATCCTTGAGACCTTCGAAAAATACGGGATCAAGTACATAGAAACCAACGCGACCTTGGAAAACAACCTGGATATCCTGGCGATGTGGAAGTACCTGGATAGACGCCAGCATAAGCGCCGCCGTTGTTACGTGAAGCGGTTTAGTTAGATCTCCCGCATCCCGGTATTACGGGTGTGTGTAATTGAACAGGATACTTGTTAGATCATTTCTCATCTTGTTATCGCTTTTCACAGCGATAATCTTCAGCAGCACCATCCTCGGTATGCTCAACGTATACACCCGTGTTACGGTGCTGGTGCTGTTCGCGCTGACATTTACCCTTACGCTGATCCTCTGCCTGCGGCTGATTCAAAATTTCCTGCTCGCTGAAAGAGACAATCCGCCCGCTCACCGCGGCTACCGGGTTTTGAACACCGCTGGGTATACTGCCGGCGCGCTTCTGTTCATTGTGCTGCTTTTTCTGCCGCTCGCGCTTTGGCCGCTTTCGAGCATCAATCCAGACCTGGCGTGGGACGCAGGTGTCTATCACCTGCCCAGGGCGGCGGAACTGGTGGTCAGCCACACATTGCTCGATCTCTCAATCTCTTATGGTGAGTATCCCTCGGGGTCTGAAACGCTGATCGCGTTCGCGCTGATACTCAACCGCGATGGTTACCTGATCGGGTTGACACACGCCCTCATCATGGCGTTTTTTCTGTTGGCGACGTTCCTGTTATGCCGCCGGTTTTCCAGGCTTCCTGGGGGCGTTATATTCTTCGTCGTGGTCTTTGTGTTCGCCAGCTATGACCTGATACGTTTTATCGAGAGTAACCCCTTCTCGTGGATACGGTTGGCAGGGTTTACGATAGGAAAGAATGATTTTCTGATTTCCTCGGCTATCATCGCGCTGCTTGCATTCTCCCCGCTAGGTCCAAAAGACCAGGCGCATCGCTTCTCCCTGCCGGGAATGGCCCTCACGGGTTTCTTGATCGCGGCCACAAAACCAAATGGTCTGGTCATTCTGGCTGTCTCGCTGGCGCTGGTAGGTTTTCTGGGTGTGAAACAGGTTATCAAGAGAGAGTCTTCAAGGGTCAGTTTCTTTCGGTATTGGGCAGCGACGGTTTTACTGCTGCTATGTGGGCTGTCGTGGGTCTTGCGCAACCTGCTGATCAACAAAACCGTGTTTTCTGAAGACGTTCTTGAAATTCAAAGGTTGTCCATCCTCAACAACCTCTTTAATCCATTTTTCTATCAGCACATGGGTGTCATCCTGCAAATAACGCTGGTGGTTTTTATTGTGTCCATCATCGCGTCCATCTTTCTTCGAAAAGTACACTGGACGATCCCCTTCATTTTTGGGGTGCTCCTGTTTTCATTTGCCGCCACCCCTTCAACGGCCTTCTGGGGAAGCACGCAGCAGCCGGCAGAAGTCGCCTGGCGTTTCGGTGTTTACCTGCTGGTTTACCTTTTACCGGTGATCCTGCTTCTACTGGATCCTGTGGTAATGTTTGTTTTGCGGGTAAAAAACATCCTTATGACCATTCTCCTGGCTGCCGCTATGGGGGGTATCGCGATAGCGGGTACAATATCCAATCTTGACCGGTTGAAACCTGACACGCAAAATTTGATCGTTTTAAGTGACCAGTTCCGTGAGCCTGTGGGAACTGGTGGATATTTCAGTGCGTACGACTACATCCGGAAAAACGTTTCTCACTCCGTGGTCTGGGTGGAAAACGGCATGCCATTCTATGTTTTTGGGGAAGGCCTGACCAACTCGATCAGCCGCAAGACAGCCCCTGATTACTGGGTTTTCCTGCAAACTCCCTGGATAACCGACGTTGGATACCCGGAAAAAATCGAATCCGATGATTTTCTTGCCGGCTGGAAGCTGGTTTACCAGGACAATGAAGGCCGGGTCTACCGGAACCGCGCGTCAGAGTAACTCGGAACTAAACCCCCTGATCATTTACTGTGTGA
>CAYYBP010000018.1:6263-24169 GCA_964470275.1 uncultured Anaerolinea sp.
TGAAACAATGATCCTATACCCCGGGTCTCCCGTTGCATTTGACAGGGAGCGCAACTAATCCTCCTGAAAGACAGTTCACCTGTTGCCGCTCTGGTCTGGCTTGTGGGTATAATAAAGACATGCCAAAAACCATCAGCCAGTACGTCTGTCAGCAATGCGGCAAGGTTGCACCCCGCCCGCTGGGCAAATGCCCGCAATGCGGTGGTTGGGACACCATGGTCGAAGAGGTGATTCAACAGGCATCTACTCCCGCCAAAACGCACCTGCGCGGACTGAACGCTCGTTCAACCCCGCGCCGCATGGGGGATATCCAGGGCGACGCTGAGGAACGCATCCCCTTGCCCATCGGTGAATTCGCGCGCGTGCTGGGCGGCGGTGTCGTCCCCGGATCCATTGTGCTGGTCGGCGGTGACCCGGGTATTGGCAAGTCGACCCTGTTGCTGCAGATGGCGCTTGAAATGGCGGATGATGGCAGCACCGCCAAGCAGAAAGTGTTATATGTTTCAGGCGAGGAGTCCGAGCGGCAAATCAAGATGCGCGCCCTGCGCCTCACCCGCCTGGCCGGAGAAACCACCCCGACCGCCTTCAGCGATGACCTGCTCCTGCTGACAGAAACCAATCTTGATACCGTCCTGGAACACGTGCAATCCATCAAACCGGATATTTTGATCGTCGATTCGATACAGACTGTCTACCTGCCAGACCTGGCGTCGAGTGCCGGTTCAGTCAGCCAGGTGCGCGAATGCGCCAACCGCCTGCGCGAGCTGGCAAAGACCAGCGGCATGGCGGTCTTCCTGGTGGGTCACGTGACCAAGGAAGGCGTGATCGCAGGTCCGCGCGTGCTGGAACACATCGTCGATACCGTTCTATATCTTGAGGGAGACCGTTTCCAGTCCTACCGCCTGCTGCGCTCGGTCAAGAACCGCTTTGGCGCCACCGCCGAGGTGGGCGTCTTCGAGATGCGCGAACGCGGCATGGTGGAGGTTCTCAACCCGTCCGAAGCCTTCCTGGCGGAGCGCATGGTCAACGCCCCGGGCTCCGCCATCGCGGTCACCATGGAAGGCACCCGCCCCTTGCTGGTCGAGGTTCAAGGGCTCACCAGCCCCAGCAACTTGGGCAACCCCCGCCGCACACCAAATGGCGTGGATTTTAACCGCCTGCTTCTCATCACCGCTGTTCTCACTCGCCGCCTGGGGCTGCGCCTTTCAGAGCAGGATGTGTTTGTCAACGTGATCGGCGGTTTACAGGTGAGCGAACCGGCCGCCGACCTGGCGACTGCGGTGGCGATCGCTTCCTCGCTGAAAGACGTGCCGGTGCGGGCCGATACCGTGCTGATCGGTGAAGTGGGTCTATCGGGTGAATTGCGCTGGGTTGGGCAAATGAACGCCAGGCTGCGCGAGGCCGCCAAGTTGGGCTTTAAGACCGCGATCATCCCCAGGCGCGTCCGGCCGGGTGAACCCCTGCCGCATGGGCTTGAGTTGCATGAAGCGCGCTCACTGCGCGAAGCGCTTGGATTCGCGTTGTATACAGAAAAGGGCACTTAACCCTGTAATCCCGGAGGTATGTGATGGCAGATCTATCTACGTTACTTGATTGGGGACCGCTTTCCACCGTCAGGCGCAACCACGCCCTGGAACACGCTACATTAAACCTGCTGGCGGAAGAATTCCCGCACTCCTCCTTTGCGGGCTATTCTGACGCCAAGGGCTTCTGGATGATTGGCGCAATCTCGACCGATAAGCTGCTCGAAACAGCGCAAAACGCCCTGAAACGCCTCAAAGCCGGAGAATACTCGCTGGCTGTGCACGCCAACTGCGGCACGAATTACGTCACAACCGGTCTCATCGCCGGGTCGATCGCCTGGCTTGGAACGCTTGGGAATTCAAATTCTTTCAAGAAAAAACTCAACCGTTGGCCTCTCCTAGTGTTGATCATCACCGGTTCTCTCATCGCCGCCCAGCCGCTCGGGTTGAAAGTACAGCAAAAGTTCACCACGTGCGGCGCCCCGGGCAACCTGGTGATCAAACAGATCGTGCGCTACGAACGCAACGGTCCCGCGCTTCACCGCATCCTCACCTCTGACCTCGAGCCGCCAACGGAGAGTTAAGGATTGGATGCCCCAAACCTGCACCTGCTGCGCGGTGATGATAAAAATGGCATCGCCCAATACCTGAAACAAATCATCTCTGGCCTGGGGGCTGATTTTGACCCCGGGATGAACCTCACCCGCCTGGACGGGAAATCCAGTTCGCTTGATGACCTTAAGATGGCGGTCAACTCGCTGCCCTTTTTTGGCTCGTACAGGTTGGTGATCCTTGATTCTGTGCCGGGCAGGCTGGATAAAACCAATCAAAACCAGTTCACCCAGGTGCTCGAGAACATCCCGCCCACAACCCACCTGGTTATTGTCGCTGAAGACCATCAAAAATGGCGCCGTGACGGCGGCTCCTGGACGCAGAGTTGGGAGTCCCTCCCGTCTTCCCACTGGCTGGTGAAGTGGTTCTCTGCTCGCCAGGGCGCGGAGGTGATCGACCTCCCCCTGCCGGAAGCCAGGCAGATGGACAGCTGGATCAGTAAAGAGGTGCAAAAACAGGGCGGCAGGATCGAGCCGTCCGCTGCTTATGAACTTGGAACCCACACCGGTACCGACACCAGCATCGCCAGCCAGGAGATCAGCAAACTGTTGACCTATGTGAACTTCGAGCGGGCGATCACCCGCGAGGATGTGCTCGAACTGGTGTCTGAAGAAGGCTCAACCGATGTATTTGTCATGCTGGATAGGTTGATGGAAGGCAAAACCGCCGAAGCCCAGGCCATGATGCGCCGCCTGCTGGGTGACTCACAACCCGAGATCCTGCTTGGCGCCGTGATCCACCGCTTCAGGCAGCTCATCCAGGTGTGCGAGGGGATGGAAGCCGGAGATGATCCGGCCGACCTGGCGCGCAAAACCGGTGTCTTTCAGAACCGCATCAATGCCTACATGGGCGCGGCGCGCCGCTACGGGATGACCGGGTTGATCGGGATCTACCGGCGCCTGCTGGAGATGGACGTGCAAGCCAAGACCTCGCGGGTCGACCTCGCCACCAACCTTGAACTATTCATACTGGAAGCGAACCAATAATTCTCAATCAATAATTAACTGGAGTAAACCAATGCCCCACTTATTTGACCCGTTGACGATCAAGGATATCACGCTGCGCAACAGGGTTGGCGTGTCACCAATGTGCCAGTACAGCTACCACGACGGAATTTCCAACGAGTGGCAGGTGGTACACCTTGGCGCGCGCGCTGTCGGCGGCGCGGGGCTGGTGATCGCGGAAGCCACGGCAGTTGAACCACGCGGGCGCATCACCCCCTTTGACGTTGGCATCTGGTCGGACGAGCATGTCGAACCGTTGCAGCGCGTGACCAGGGTCATCAAGCAAAACGGGGCCGTCGCGGGCATACAGATCGCACACGCCGGGCGTAAAGCCTGCACCGCTCAGCCCTGGCAGGGCGGCGCACCCGTCAAACAGGATGACCCCGACTGGTGGCAGGTGGTAGGCGCCAGCCCAATTGCTTTCTCGTCCGAGCATCAGCTGCCGGTTGAACTCACGGTGGAGGATATCCTCCATATCGAGGAGCTTTTTGTCGGGGCGGCGCAGCGCAGCCTGGCAGCCGGCTTCGAGTGGCTCGAGGTGCACGCGGCGCATGGTTACTTGCTCCAGTCCTTCTGCTCGCCGCTGTCGAATACGCGTTCTGACCGTTACGGCGGATCATTCGAGAACCGTACCCGCGCCCTGCTGGAAGTGGTGCGCAAGGTGCGTGATGTGTGGCCGGAAAGGCTACCGCTCACCGTGCGCATCTCGGGGACGGAATGGGTGGAGAACGGTTGGAGACTTGAGGAATCCGTGGCGCTCGCCCACCTGCTCAAAGCCGAGGGCGTCGACCTGGTGGATTGCTCCTCGGCGGGGAATCTATCTTACGTGAAAGTGCCGGCGGAGCCCGGGTACCAGGTCTTCATCGCAGAGGCGGTTCGCCGGGGGGCGGATATCCCCACCGCGGCTGTAGGTCTCATCACCGAAGCCCGCCAGGCGGAGGAGATCATCGCCAGCGGCAAGGCTGACCTGGTGCTGCTGGGCAGGGAGATGCTGCGCAGCCCGTACTGGGCACTTCAGGCCGCAAAACAGCTCGGGCAGCCAGTCCCAATTCCTCCCCAATACCTGAGAGCTTTTTAAACACAAATGGCCGGGAATTCCCGGCCATTTCATTGTTCGATAACTCAATACTTGAGGATGGATTCGCGAATACCGCCCCATTTGAGCGCGTCTGAAATCCCGTCCTCGATCGTCAGTTCGGCTTTCCAGTGCAGTAAACGGTAGGCTTTATCAGCGTTGGTGTATGAGCCTGCCACATCTCCCGGGCGGGGACCAGTTTCGCGCTTGTTGATCTTTTGTCCGTACACCTTCTCAAATGCCGTCACCAGCTCGCGGACGGTCACCCCGCGGCCGGTGCCGAGGTTGATGACCAGGTAGTCTTCCCGCGGGTTGGCGGCGCGTTCAAAGACCTTGTCGAAATCAGTGACCGCGTTGACATGCGCCCTGGCGAGGTCCCACACGTGGATGTAGTCGCGGATGCCCGTGCCGTCGCGGGTGGAGTAGTGGGTGCCGGTGATCTGGAACTCCGCCTGGCGCCCCTGGGCCGTGTCGACCAGCTTGCCCAGCACATGGGTGGGGTACTGCACGTGGATACCGCTGCGCATCCTGGGGTCGGCGCCGATGGGGTTGAAATAGCGCAGGGCGATGCCTTTCATCCCGTAAGCGGTGCAATAATCTTTCAGGACCATCTCCATCATCAGCTTGGTGCGCGAGTAGGGGCTGCTGGCGTTGAGCGGAGCCTCCTCGGTGACCATGAACCCCGGCACAACATCGTACAGGGCTGCCGAGGAGCTGAAAACCACGCGCCCATAACCCAGTTTCTGTAGAAAATGGAAGAACTCGATGGACTTCGACACGTTGTCTTGATAATACTCGTAGGGGCTGCTGACCGACTCGGGCACCACGATCAGCGCGGCGCAGTGCACCGTCGCCTGGATGTCCGGGTGGTCCTGGAAGAGCTGCGTGACGGCATTCTCGTCGGCGATATCCGCCTGATAGAATATGCGCCCGCGCGTGAACTCTTCGCGTCCCGTGACCAGCGAATCCAGGATAACCGGGGTGTGCCCGGCGTCTTCAAGCGCGGAGCAGATGGTGCTGCCGATATAACCCGCGCCGCCGGTGATGAGATATTTCATAGGGTTCCTCCGAATAAAGTAAAGGCAATGACAGGTACTATAGGGTGGAAGACTACCATAAGTTTAGTATACCAATACCCCGGCCGGTGTGCGAATTTTTTCTCGAAAATATTATCTGACGTGTTTTTTTTAGGAGCAGTAACCGCCTTTTGTATTTGGTTTCACACAAAAACCGTCAATTATTTCGAGAAAAAAACTTACAAAGCGAAGAAGATCAAGAACGCCCCGAGCAGCAGGAAGACCACCCCGAGGATGATGTTCATTGTGGTCCCATTCGCCGTGGTTTCGAGCACGGTCTCGGTGATCTTTTCAGGATTGTAATGGACGTTCACCGGTGAACCAGCGGGGTACCGTTCACAGATCTCGTTGGCTTTCTTTTTGGAATAAGAGTCGCTGCCAACCGCTACCCGGCTGCCGCTCATTTGCTGCCCCATCACGCTGTACTGGTACTGAATGGTTGGCTTATACGAGGTGCGGGTGGAATTGGAATCGCTGTCGTAATGCGAACGTTTAGTGACCGAGGAGCTGAGGATCGTTCCAGAGGCGGTGGGCCAGCTTTCAGTGCGTTTCGCGCGCTGGCGGGATACAACCCCCATCACGATCAACACAAGTCCGAGAATCATGAAAATGGCAATTCCGATGTATTGAGGCATTGTCCTTCTCCTTGATGGCTGGAATACCCGTTAGCCCGGCAGGAGGATTCCCACCAGTCCAACGAGGATACCGGTAACGATGAAGAAAACCCCGGGGATCACGGAGCGTTGACCTTCGGTTGATTTCGGCGCCAGCACAGATTCAGCCGGGTTGGCCGGGTTGTAGAAAACATCCGGCGTCGATTCTACAGCAAATTTGTCGCAGATCTTGGAGGCGATGATGTAATCATAATTGGTAACGCCAAAGGTTACGCGCGTTCCAGTGTACGCGGTGCCATTGACCTTGTATGAATACTCGATAGCCGGGACGAAGGCAATCGTGGCTTTCCCGGTGGGGTTGCGAAATCTGTCTTCTTCCACTTCAGAAGAGAGCACCTTGCCTTTCACGGACGGCCAATTACTGGCTCTTCGGATCAGCAAGCGGCTTTTGATCGCGTTTAAGAGAAAAAGCGCGCCAATCAGGATAAAACCAAGCATAAAGAGGATCGGAACCTGCATGTACATCTCCTGTGTTCTTGGGATTCCTGTCAATTATATTCCATCACCAGGCGGTACACGGCACGGATAATAAAAAACAGGATCATCAACCAAAAAAGAATAATGATCGCGCCTGCGACGCGGTTGACCGGTTGGGCAGCCTGCTCCTCGGACTTCAAACGCGCGTCAGCCATAACTTCCGGGGGGATCATTTAAAGCGTCAGCGCGATCCCGGCGGGGACGAGGATCAGGTCGTCCAGGTAGCCAAGAATTGGCACGAAATCGGGGATCAGGTCAACCGGGTTGAAAGGGTACGCCGCCACGATCACCGCCAGAACCCTGGCTCTTCGAGGGGTGCGGGGGTCTAAGGATGCGTACCACACGGCGAGCGTGTCCTGTTTGAGGGTTTTCGCTCGGGACCGGACGGAGTCCAGAAATGTCAGAGAGGGCATCCAGGCTACGCCAGGAGGCTCTTCGCCCATTCCGCGGCGCGTTGCAGCTCGCCGTCTTTCAGCGGTCCTTCTGACTCCAGCACGATGAACCCGCCCGAGGGGATGGGCAGCGAAGCGCCGGCGCGCGCCAGCCCGGCGGTGATGCTCTTATCGGCGTAACCGCCGCTCTTCACGATGAAGCGGAAGAGGGGGTTCTTGATGGATTCAAGCGGGATACGCGTGTCGAAGGCGGCGGCGCGCACGCCCTTGAGTGAACCGGTGGCGAGGGAAGCGAGGAAAGTAGTAATGGCAGGGGTCGGCTTGAAACCGCGCGTGGGTGACCCCACGAACAGCACGTCCACCCCCTCCAGGTGAGCTGGTGTGACCGCGCCAACCTGCAGCACGGGCACTTCTTGCGCGGAACCGAGGGCAGCGCCGATGGCGCGCGCCACCTTCTCGGTGTTGCCGAATACTGAATCGTAAATGACAAGCGCTTTCATGAAAGAACCTCCAACGATAGGATTAACAGCATAGCAAATCCATGCCGGGGTGATTATAGCAGGGAACGGGGGGCTGCCGGGCGCCCAACAGGATTGAAAACCGTGGGCAACCCAAACCAGCCGCGGGGCATCGAACGCCGCGCAGTAACGTGAATTATTTCGTGAAAGAATTAATCTTCCAGAACGAAGGTGACCTTGAGGTGCACCAGGTACAGGCAGATCTTGCCGTCCTTATCCACCTGCACTTCCTGGTTTTCGATCCAGGCGGATCTGACATTGTCGAGCGTCTTACAGGCGCGGGCGATACCCTTCTCGAGGGCGTCCTGGAAGCTGACGGTGGATGATGATTTCAATTCGGTGATGCGTGCAACAGACATATTTTCCTCCTATGGCCGCGCCGGGGAAATTGATCAGCGCGGGTTGGTTAAGAGTATTATACCCGCCGGAAGTTGATCGCACCAATCGCCAGTCTTACCTCTCAGGTTCAAGCAGCCCCGTTGTGTCTGAGACCAACCCGACAGGCACGCCCGCTGCCGGCGCCAGCCACCCCTCCACCGGGCAGAGCGCGGCGCTGTTCCACAGGATGATGCCGGGCACCAGCGCCTGCCAAACGCGCGGGGGGATATAGCTGAGGTCGTCCTCCGACAACACCAGGGCAAAGAGCCCATCCAGCACAGCGGGGTCAGTCTCCTTGATCAGGGCGTAATCAACACCGTTGGGCACAAGCACGCGTATATCTCCGTGGGTGATGAGGTAAGCCGTGCTTTGCAGGTCTTCGGCGACCAGGCGCACAGACAGCCCGCCGCCATACTCAATGGATGCCCGTGGCGGCAGTTTTTCGACCGAGATGCCAGGCGGCAGGGAAAGCGGTTTGGTCTCCGCCCCGGATTGGTAGACCACAGGCGCAACCAGGATCGTCTTAAGCGGCAATTGCTCATCCAGGTATTCCAGTGCGTCCGTAGCGCCGGGTCGGGTGAGCCACACCTGGTCAAGCGCGTGGTGCCACGGTGAAAGCTCGCGGCTGACCGCCGCGCTGAGCTCGTTCACTTCGCGCCCAGGGTCAAACATCAGGTTCTGTCCGGTGGGCGTGCGAACAAAAAGCACAGTCTCTTCTCCAGCCCGGATCAAATGAAGATGAAAGAGCCCATCCGGGCGGTGGAGGTACGCTGACCACAACGAGACCACAGCGAGTGCCAGCAGGAACATCACCCAGTACAGCCGCCCGCGGAATATTTTCGTGAAATAATTCCGAAAAACGAACAGGATGATGAACAGCGCCAGGAACACGCCGATCCAGACAGCGGTAGCCGGCGTCACCGCCAGGCTGCCGGATGAAAATTGCGCCAACCATTCAACCAGGCGGTTGGTATACGCCGCCAACGGCCAGACCAGCCCCGAAAGCAGTCTGCCTAAAGCCGGGAGAATCGCGCCAGCAATGGTGCTGATTCCACCCATCACCAGCAGCAGCGGCTGCACCGGCAGGATGAGCGGATTGGCGAGCAGGGAACTGATGGACACGCGCCCAAAATGAAAGGCGATGACCGGGAGAACAAAAAGCTGGGCAGCGAGTGTGAACAGAAAGTACTCACTCACCGACCCGGATACCCGCGCAGCCGCTCTCTCGGAAAACCGTTTTTCCAACAGGTTCTTCAGCCAGGTTTGCAGGGGTTCCGCCAGCAGCACCAGCCCGAGAGTGGCGGCGAATGACAGCTGGAAACTCACATCTCCCAACAGCAACGGGTTGACCAGGCACATGAGCGCGGCAGTGAACCCCAGCGCGTTGACCCCCGCCTGCCGCCGCCCCAATAGATGCCCGCCAAAAGCGGTGATTGCCATCACTGCCGCGCGCACGACCGAAGGCGAGCCGCCTACAAACACCGTGTAGGTTACAAGCGCCAACGCTGAAAGTACCGCCGTCCAGTAGCGGTTGAGCGCTTTGCTGAATAATAGGGTGAAGAACGACGCCAGAACGGCCATATTAAACCCGGAGATGGCGATGATGTGCGCGGTGCCGGTCTGCTGGTAGGCTTTCACCAGTCCGCCAGGCAGATCGCGGTCGAGCCCCAGCAGGATTCCGGAGAGCAGGGCGGATTCCGGCTGCGGCAGCTGCGCGAAGATCACCCGCCGGCCATACTGGCGGGCGGATTCCAGCCACGCGCGTGCTCCACCGGAAGCAGGAGCGTTTACACGTTGCACCTGGCGGGGATAGTAGAAAATGGTGGAAATACCCTGGCGGGCGAGGTAATCGCGGTACGAAAAGCCCTCGCTATCCGGCGGTGTGAGCGGCTCGGCGATGAAACGCAGTACGTCGCCAATCTTCCAGTCAGCCCCTGATGCGAAACGCGCCCGGGCCGATCCGGACACGGTGTGAACGACCCTGGCAGGGTCGGTTTCGCGCGGGTCCTCGATCTCGATGGATTCGAGCTCGAGGTAGACGGCGTCCTGGCGGATATCGGGTGGCGCGCTGACGCGCGCGGTGACGGTGTAGCTGCCGTGGTCGTTGTACCAGGCAAGGCGGTCAGGCGTGACAGGGAGCGCGCTGGCCTGGCTGCGCAACCCGCCAAAGGCGAGAGCGACCAGGAGCAACCCGGGTGAAAGCCGCAGGCTCACGCTCGCGCGCTGCCAGGCAGGTTTGGTGCGCGGGAATTTATGAGCAAGCAGGGCAAAGGCGATGGCTAGTGCGGTGAGTGAGATCCATGCGCCAAGCGTCAGGGCGCGCGCAGCGCCGAGAAGGATGCCGGTGAGGAAAGCGATGGAAAGCCAGAGCAGGGGCATGTGCGCTCGAGTGATGCGGGTGGTGGTACGGGTTAATTATAGGAAAAATCGCCGTGAAAGCAAACCAGACCGCGCGTTCTGAGCCGGGGCAGGCACCCAGGAATATCGCGTGTTTTTCAGCATAGAGGAGCGCCGGCAAATATGCTCTGTCAGGCAGCAGCATTTGTTGCTATAATTCGATTTCATTAAACAAACAACAGAGGCAACCATGCGAAACGAAGAAGGTCTGGCTTTTCACCTGCATATCAAGGAAGGCGATGTCGGCAGGTACGTGCTTCTCCCCGGCGACCCCTCCCGGTGTGAAAAGATCGCCAGGTATTTCGATGCTCCCCATTTTGTCGCGCAAAACCGGGAATACGTCACCTGGACCGGCTCCCTGCTGGGTGAGAAGGTGTCTGTGGTTTCAACGGGCATCGGCTGTCCATCGGCCGCCATCGCCGTGGAGGAGTTGATCGAGGCGGGCGCGGATACCCTCATCCGCGTCGGATCCTCCGGTTCGATGCAGCCCTTTGTTCATACCGGCGACGTGGTGGTTGTCAACGCGTCCATCCGGGATGAGGGCACAACGCTGCACTACCTGCCGGTTGAGTTTCCGGCTGTGGCGGATTTCGAGGTCGTCAGCGCCCTGCGCGACGCCGCCCGCCGCCTGGGGTTCACCGCCCACACCGGCATCTCACAATCCAAGGATTCCTTCTACGGCGAGGTAGAACGCCCGCGCATGCCCATGGCATCCCATCTCGAGAACCGCTGGCAGTCCTTCATCGCCGGCGGTGCCCTGTGCTCCGAGATGGAATCTTCCGCGCTCTTTGTGCTCTCTTCGATCTACCGCAAACGCGCCGGCGGGGTGATGCTGGTCATCAATGAATTCGACCTGGCAGAGGTAGATGAAGATGACGCCGCGAAACACATGGCCGAATTCGACGCGGACCGCGTCATCAAAGTGGCGATCGAGGGCTTGAAGATCCTCATCCAATCCGACCGCAGATAAGCGCACTCTCATTGAAACCTTCATTGCTGCCCGCGCGCATTAAGAACATCTCCCGCGAACTCGCCTTATTCCTGATCGCTTCTTTCGCGGTTGGTATGGCTGCCAGCCTAGTGGATTCCAGCCTCAACAACTTCCTCAACGATACCTTCTCGCTTTCAGGTTTTCAGCGCTCCTTTCTCGAATTTCCGCGCGAGCTGCCGGGCGTCATCGTCCTCTTTGTTTCTGCTGCGTTATGGTTTCTCGGCAGCCGCCGCCTGGGCGCGGTCGCGATGCTGCTGGCGGCTGTGGGGATCTTCCTGATCGGTTTTTCCACCAGCTACGCATTAATGGTCCTCTACCTGTTCATCTACAGCAACGGCAACCACCTGTTCATGCCGGTTGCCACCACGATCGGCATGGAACTGGCCGCGGATGGACGGACCGGCCGCCGCCTGGGCCAGTTAAACGCCATCCGCAACCTGGCGGTCATCGCCGGCAGTTTCATCGTTTTCATCGGTTTCAAATATCTTCACTTCACTTATCAACACAGCTTCACCCTGGCCGCGGTCGTGTTCATCGCCGCCGCCGTGATGATGTTCCTGATGAAACCCGAAAAATCCGCGCCTCCCAGGGCATTCCTAAAGCTGCGCAGGGAGTATTCAGTGTTTTATTCCCTCGCGGTTCTTTCAGGCATGCGCAAGCAGATCTTTATCACGTTCGCGCCCTGGGTCATCGTCACCATCTTTAACAAACCCACCCAGACCATCGCCACACTGATGACGATCGGCGGAGTCATCGGCATCCTCTTTCAGCCGCTGCTGGGTAAAGCCATCGATCGCTTCGGCGAACGGATCATCCTGACATCTGAAGCCGTGATGCTGATCTTCGTCTGCCTGGGGTACGGCTTCTCCAGGTCGGTATTACCGGAGAACACCGCCTTCATCGTCGTTTGCGTCTGCTACCTGCTCGACCAGATGCTCTTCTCGGTCAGCATGGCGCGCTCAACCTATATCAAAAAGATCGCTCTCGACCCCGCTGATATCCAGCCGGCGCTCTCGGCTTCGATCAGCATTGACCACGTTTTTTCCATCAGCATCGCCCTGCTTGGCGGCGTCATTTGGAACCGTTTTGGCTTTCAATACGTGTTCCTGGTGGGTATGCTCATCGCGGCGGTCAACTTCTTCGTCGCCCGGCAGATCAAACTACCGGCTGAACCGGACAAGACTCCCGGTCTACAACCCTGGCTCCCGCCGCAATAAGAATTCGCACATAGAACAATAAGATATTCATCGCGAAATTTGTATATAATCTACATGTAACATCCCTACAAATGATCATCACTGCCCGCAAGTAGACAAGGAGGGTAACGGTGAAAATTAACTTCGCAATGTGGAAGAAAGCCCTGTCAGAGCTGGTAAAGATGGACAGCAAGGAGGAGTGGGATGGGCTGGATGTCGTCTCGAAATGGTTCATCGCCACCCGTTCCGCTGTGACAATCGTGACCCTGTACTCCTGCGCCATCGGCGGCCTGCTGGCTGTGAGGCATGGGTATTTCACCGGCAACTGGGGAATTTCCATCCTTGCCTGGCTGATCATTACCATCGGGCTGTTTATTGCCCACGGCACCAATAACTTCCTCAACGATTACACCGATTTCTCGCGCGGCATTGACACCGATAATTATTTCCGCACCCAGTACGGCGTCCATCCCCTGATCCAGAAGTTCTGGAACAAAGATCAACAGTTCCGCTGGTTCGCGATCAGCGGGACCCTGGCGTTCCTGTCGGGCGTTTTCGCCCTCTTCTACACCAACTTCAACCTGAATATCATCATCCTGTTTGCGGTCGGCGCGCTGGTCCTGCTCTTTTACACCTGGCCGCTCAAGCACATCGCGTTGGGCGAGATCTCGATCTTCCTCATCTGGGGTCCGGTGATGGTGGCGGCGGTCTTCCTGGTACTGGCGAAGGGGGACATCTCCGATTTCTGGCAAGTGGCGCTGGCCGGTATTCCGTGGGGCTTGAGCGTGGTGAGCATCAACCTTGGCAAGCATATCGACAAGGCTCCTGAGGATAAGAAGCGCAACGTCGGCACGCTGCCGGTCGTGATCGGAGAAAAAGCGGCGCGCATCATCAATATGGTTTTGATCGCGCTGATCTACCTGGTCATTCTCTACCTGGTCTTTATCACCCGCTACTTCACCCCCATCCTGCTGATCGTTTTTTTCGCCGGCAAGCGCGCGCTGTACGCCATCGGCGTTCACACCAAGCCGCGACCGGCTGAACCCCCGAAGGAATGGAATTACTGGCCGACCTGGTTCGCGGGTTTCACGTTCTACCACAACCGGCTCTTCAGCAACCTGCTGGTGCTGGCTGTATTGATTGATACCATCCTACGCCTGGCGCTTCCTGGTTTCTGGCCGGCGCGTTAATCAGACCTCACTCCTCGAAGGAGCCTGTTATGGACATTGTTGTTTTATCCCGTTGGCAATTCGCTCTCACCACCATTTACCACTTTTTCTTTGTGCCTCTCACGCTCGGTTTGGGGTGGTTTGTTGCCATCCTCGAAACCATGTACGTGAGCAGCGGCAACCTCATGTACAAACGCCTCACCAAGTTCTGGGGCAAGCTCTTCCTCATTAACTACGCCATGGGTGTGGTCACCGGCATCGTGATGGAGTTCCAGTTCGGCATGAACTGGTCTTCTTATGCGCGCTTTGTCGGTGATATTTTCGGCGCGCCGCTGGCGGTGGAGGGGCTGCTGGCCTTCTTCCTCGAATCCACCCTGTTGGGTGTGTGGATCTTCGGCTGGGAGCGCATCTCGAAGAAGTTGCACGCGGCTGTGATGTGGCTGGTCGCCATCGGCGGCAACCTCAGCGCCTTCTGGATCCTGGCTGCCAACGGCTTTATGCAGCACCCGGTCGGGTATGAGATCGTCAACGGGCGCGCGCAGATGACCAATTTCGGCGCATTGCTCGGCAACCCCCGCGCTATCTATCTCTTCCTGCACACATTCTTCGCCGGTCTCGTGACCGCCGCTTTCTTCATGCTCGGGTTCAGCATTTATCACCTGGTGAAGAAGAATGACGAGGAAGCGTTCAGAAAATCCTTTGTGTTATCCGCCATCATCGGGCTGATCGCTGCTGTCGGGGTGGGGGGAATAGGGCACGCGCAGGGAGTCTACCTGCGCGAGGTGCAGCCAATGGCTGCCGCCGCGTCTGAAGCCCACTACGAAACCGCTAATCCGGCTGATTTTCACCTCATCGCCGGTATTGACCAGCAAGGCCGACGCATTACCTGGTCAGTCACCATTCCCAAAGCGCTGAGCTTTCTGTACTTCTTCAAGTGGGAGGGCGAGGTGGAGGGGCTCAACCAGGTGCAAGCGCAGTACGAACAGCTCTATGGACCCGGTGATTACATTCCCAATATCCCCATCGCCTTTTGGACCTTCCGCGTCATGGTCGGCGTCGGCTTTCTGATGGTCTTCCTCGCGGCGGGCGCGCTGTTCATCGCCTGGAAGAAATTCCCCGAAAAATGGATCAAGCGCTCGCGCTGGCTGGTGTGGATCATCCTGCTGCCGTACATGGCCAACACCACCGGCTGGCTCCTCACGGAAACCGGCCGGCAGCCCTGGGTGGTGCATGGCCTGATGCAGACGAAGGACGCTGCCAGCCCCAACCTGACCCCCACCACGGTGCTCATCAGCCTGGTCGGCTTTGTGCTCATCTACGGTGTGTTGATGATCATCGATCTCTATTTGCTGTTGAAGTTTGCCCGCAAAGGTCTTGCCGCCGGGGATATGGATTCGGTTCCCATCGCGCCCGAAATTGAAACCAAGAAAAAAGGAGGGAAATGATGGACCTCAATATCCTGTGGTTTATCCTGATCGGCATTCTGTTTACAGGATTCTTTTTCCTGGAGGGGTTTGATTTCGGAGTGGGCATGCTGCTGACCTCGTTGACGCGCAAGGATGTTGAGAGGCGCGCCATCATTAATACCATCGGCCCGCACTGGGACGGCAACGAGGTGTGGTTGATCGTGGCCGGCGGCGCGATGTTCGCGGCTTTCCCGAACTGGTACGCCACGCTTTTCAGCGGTTTTTACCTGGGCTTTTTCCTGCTGCTCTTCGCCCTCATCGTGCGCGGCGTGGCGTTCGAGTTCCGCAGCAAGCTCTCCAGCGCGCGCTGGCGCTATGGCTGGGATCACGCCATCTCGATCGCCAGTTTCTTCGCGGCTTTCCTGCTGGGCGTGGTATTCACCAACCTGGTGCGCGGTGTGCCGATCGATGGTGAGATGCAGTACACCGGCGGGTTCTTCACCCTGCTCAACCCCATCAGCCTGCTTGGCGGGCTTACCGTGGTGATGCTCTTCCTCTTCCACGGCGCCAACTTCCTCAGCCTCAAACTGACGGAAGGACTGCGCGAAAAAGCGCATAAATCCGCCAAAACTTATTTCACCGCCGCGCTGGTCTTCGCGCTGGGTCTCTTTGCCGCGCTGCTCTTCACCCCCTCTGCGTTTTCCAGCAAAGGCTGGCTGACCGCCATCCTGCCCGTGCTGGCTGCCGCCGCGATGATCACCTCGCGCGTGATGATGGAAAGGAAGAAGGAGGGCTGGGCGTTCATCGGATCGAGCCTGGCGGTGCTCTTCACCGTCGCGGCGCTCTTCTTCGCGCTCTTCCCCAATGTGATGATCTCCACCACCGCTGCCGCCAACAACCTCACCATCTACAACGCGTCTTCATCGCCGTACACCCTCAAGGTGATTTCCATCATCGCTGCGATCATGGTTCCGGTGGTACTGGCCTACCAGGTATGGACGTATTTTGTCTTCAAAAAACGGATTAAGGCGGATACCAAGACGCTGACGTATTGATCATATCTGTTACGCAGGAAAAATTCATCCGATTTGTTGCATCAACTCGGGGACGGTGTGAATTTCCCCTAGGTTAACTGACTTTTTCCCGCACCCACCATTCCTCTCCGAAACACAGGAGAGGAATGCTGTTTTTCCAACCGGGAATCAAGGATTAATCATTACATCATTTATGCTATAATGATTACTGTTGAGGAGAATAACATGATTCGCACACAAATTCAATTGACCCCCGAACAAGTCCGCTGGCTGAAGCGCAGGGCGGCCAGGGAGAAAAAATCAGTTGCTGACCTGATCCGCACCAGCTTGGATGAGATGATGCGCGAAACAATCCTTCCAGATGCACAGGAATTGCGCGCCAAAGCGCTGGCATCTGCCGGAACCCTGAGCGGACCAAAGGATACTTCATCTAATCACGACGGACTCTTTTCTGAAGCGGTGACGAAGTGAACGTTTTTGTGGACACCTCTGCTTTTCTGGCTGTCCTGAACAAGAACGACCAGAATCATCCGCCAGCGAAGGAATCCTGGCAGGATTTGTTATCAAAGGAAATTCAACTGGTTACCAGCAATTATGTGCTGGTTGAAACCATCGCCATTTTACAGCACCGTTTTGGTTTGTCCGCAGTCAGGCTATTCGAAAGCACAGTTCAACCAATCCTGACCACGGTGTGGGTGGACCAGGAGCTGCACCAACGCGGAATGTCCCCAATGCTCACCGCCAACCGCCGTCAGTTATCGCTGGTGGATTGCATCAATTTTGAAATCATACGGCAAAATCATATTGAGCGGGTGTTCGCCCTGGATCCTCATTTTGTGGAACAGGGTTTTTCCGTCATTCCTGATCTTGGTGAAGCAAGTACATAGTTTTTTCGCTTACAGGTTTATTTTTATATAAAGTCTCGGGTGTGGGGATTCAACTCAACCTGGTATTATGCGCTGCTGGCGGGCTGACCCATGAAAAGGTATTTACTAACCTTTTCATGGGTAGATTAAGCGTAAAAGATTTCTTATTGGCAGGGTTTCAACCCACCTTTCCCCTTTGTTTGATCCAAACTCACCAAGAAATCGGACTATAATTATTTTAACCACATCTCGTTAAGAAGGACTTTTCATGTCGACTAAAACGGCGATTATTGTATCCGCATTACTCATTATTGTTATCACTTTAGCGGGATTGCTTTTATGGAACAGCTTCCCGGATCAAATGGCTTCCCATTGGAACGAACAGGACCAGGTGGACGGCTACATGAGTAAGTTCTGGGGGGTATTCATGGTCCCCCTATTAATGGCAGGTCTCACTCTACTTTTCCTCGCCATACCCCACATTGACCCCCTCAAGAAGAATATCGCTGATTTTCGCGGCGTTTTCAACATTTTTATCGTCTTATTCAATGTGTTCATGGCATTCATCCACGCCCTGACGCTCGCCTGGAACCTGGGGCATACCGGGTTCCGCATGAGCATCGTTATGCTTCCCGCCATGGGGCTGCTCTTTATTTTCATCGGCATTTTAATCCGTAAAGCCAAACGCAACTTCTTCATCGGTATCCGCACTCCCTGGACGCTCTCAAGCGACAGGGTGTGGGACGAAACCCATCGTCTGGGCAGCAAGTTGTTCATCGCGGCGGGTGTGATCACGTTCATTGGGATCCTCTTTCCCGACCAGGCATTTATCCTGCTGATGGTATCTGTGATCGCCGCATCCTTGATTTCCGTGCTCTATTCATACCTGGTCTGGCGCCGGGAAGCAACAGGCGAATGAGAACGAGTTAACAAAGATAACTTTCGGTTTATGATGAAGGAGAACAAAATGACCACCCTTACGATTGAAAAACCAAAATTTGAGATCAAAACCCCAAAGAACCTCTCGGCACGCATAGGCTGGCTGCGCGATTACTACTTTGAGGGCGTCAACCGCAAGTGGAACAACGAGTACATCTCGTACACCACCGGCACGCCGT
>CAYYBP010000019.1:0-23599 GCA_964470275.1 uncultured Anaerolinea sp.
GCAGGTGGATCCTCCCGCAGAGACCCGCCTTGGCCGAAGCCTATCGCGTTACCCTGACGAGTTAAAGATCCCTTTAGTAAGTGTTGGCTCAAAACCGATGTCGCGACATCACGAACACAGCAGGGTATTGTTTTTATACCATGATTTATGGAAACTGGGTAGATTTCAGCATTTGAGTGAGGGAAAATATGACCGGATTGATACGCTCTTTTATTGCCATACCCTTGCCTGCCGAGGTACAAAAAAACCTGGCGGATTTCAGCAGGCAGATGGGATTGTATGACCGGAGCAGCGGGCTGCGCCCGGTGCGACCGGACAACATCCATATCACGTTGAAGTTCCTGGGGGAGATCAACCAGCAGCAGGTCACAAACCTGGGACAGTGTTTAAGCGAAGCCGTGGCCAGACTGACGCCGTTTCAAGTTGAGATCCGTGGAATTGGGGCCTTCCCAGGCTGGCAAAAAGCGCCGCGTGTCATCTGGGTGGGGGCATCGCCGGCGCAACCGCTGCAACAGGTCTTCAAGGCGGTCGAATCCGCCGCGATAAAAGCTGGATTTGAGGCAGAAGGCAGACCGTTCTCTCCCCATCTCACGGTGGCGCGCGTGTCCCTGCCCGGCAGCGGGAGTTCACAGCCGGTGATCGAACGATTAAGGAACCTGTCTGCGGAGCCTCTTTTCGGTGATCTTCAGGTCGCCGAGGTGATCCTATTCAAATCCGTCTTACAGGCAGGCGGTCCGATCTACACCAGGCTCTCCAGCCATTCATTCAAAGTCTGAGGTGAACTATGTTAGAATTCCTCCTATCTTACTTGAGAGGTGAACCCTGGAAGCATTAGAAAAAGCGCATAAAATCGTTAATTTCCTGGAGGAAAAGAAAGCAGAAAAAATCCTGCTGATCGATATTCAAGAAGTCACCACATTCGCGGATTACTTTATCATCTGCAATGGCACCAGCGACCGCATGCTGCAGGCGCTGGCAACCTCCCTGCGTGAGTACATGAAAGCGGAATTTGACCAGACGCTGCGGATCGAAGGGGAATCAAGAGCGGGCTGGATGCTGGTAGACCTGGAGGATATCATCATCCACCTGTTTTCACCGGATATTCGAAATTACTACAAACTCGAACAACTCTGGGACAAAGGCAAGATCATTCTCAGTCTACAGTAAAAATGAAGCGGAGGGTTTTTAAAGCCCTCCACTGTGTTCATGCCAACGCTGCCAGTATTTCTGCGCTGTGTTCGGCTGGTTTCACCTTCTCGAAAACCTTGCGGACCATTCCGTCCTTCCCGATCAGAAACGTCGTCCGGAAGACACCTTCGTACTCATTACCGTACATTTTCTTCTTGCCCCACACGCCGTAAAGATCACAAACCTTGTGCCCTTCATCCGCCAGCAGGCTGAATGGCAGGTGGTGTTTGGCTTTAAATTTGTCATGGGATTCGACAGAATCCGGGCTGACTCCCAGGATCACGACCCCGGACTTTTCGTACGCGCTGTAGTCATCCCGGAAATTGCAGGCTTCCATCGTGCAGCCAGATGTGTCATCCTTGGGATAGAAATACAGCACAACGTCTTTGCCGCGGTATTGCGATAGTTTATGCAGTTCGCCTTTTTCGTCCTTCAATTCAAAATCCGGCGCAAGAGTGTTTTCTTTGATCATTTCAAATCCTCCTATATTTGTCCAAATTATACCTGATGCAGCCTGCGGGATGCAAACCCGCGCTTTGAACCTTGTACAAACTGGTGTGTGAGGGTCATTTCAGCCACAATGTGACGATCTCCATGTAGCAGATAACCAGGAATAACCCGGCCGCACCCCAGTACAACATCGCCCAGCGCGGACGGTCTCCCTCACCCAGCCTGATCATTAAGTAGATCTGCAGCGCGCCGATCGGGAGCGCCAGCAGCAACCCGCGGGTGAACGACCAGGGATAACCAAACAAGGTGAACAAACCGATGAGAATGAACGCGCCGAGCACCAGCAGGTTGTGGAGCACCAGGGCTTTCTGCCAGCCCAACTGGGTGACCAGGGTTTTCCGGCCGAGGGCGATATCTGCCGCGTACCTCCGGAACGAGAAAACAATTTTCATCGCCAGGTAGACAAACGCTACCGGCAGGGTAAGATAGACCAGGAATCGAGGGATGCCTTGCTGCTGCAGCGAAAAACCGATCGCCGGGACGAGGATCGTGACGAAAAGCGTCTCGATCAATTCGCCATAGCCCTGTTTTTCAAGCCTGAAGGGGGGAACCGCGGTAAAGAAAGAAAGCACCAGGGCAACACCGATGAAGACCAGCACCGGCAAGGTCACCGCTTTGAGGGTGACGAGAACCAACGTCAGGGCAGCTCCGGCTGAAAGCGCGAGCAGCGCGTATTGGAGAAGAACCGAGCGCTTGAAACGCTTGAGGAGGGTGAATTCGGGATCATCGCTCTTCAAGGTTGAGATCAGAGAATCGGGATGGTCAAAGTACGCGTGCAAAAATTGCTGCATCACCAGGACGAGCAGACACAGAACCGCCCCAAGCACCAGGGAGACAAGGTCCAGGTCTCCGCCAAGGTACTTCACCAGGCTGAAGCCGATTGCGTACGTGATGAGGATCAGCAGGTAACCCTCGGAATGCAGGATCGTGTTGACGCCAGGAACTTGCTCTTTTTTATCCATATCAGGTTAGTTGATATCCGCCGGCCAGGTTAATGATCTCGCCGGTCACATATTCATTCTCCAGAAGAAAGTCTACCACCTTTAACAATTCGTCCAGGCTGGATTGCCGGCGCAGGGGAACCTTTTCGACGAGGGCGGTCCATTCATCTTGTGAGGTGAATGAGCCCATCATCAAGAGACCGGGGGCGATACCGCAGACTCTCACCCGCGGAGCGAGCTGCCTGGCCATGAGCCCGGTCAAGGATTCCACCACCCCCTTGCTGAGAACGTACGCGCCATAACTGGTCCAGGTCTTGCGAGCGCCGACATCGGACATATTGAGGATCAACCCGCCGGCCGGCATCAATTCGGCGGCTTCCCGGCTGCACAACCACACCGCCCTCGCGTTGATATTCATGATATCGTCCCACTGGTGCGTGTCAATCTCCATCAGGTCGGACCTGGTCATGACCGCAGCGGAATTCACCAAAAGGGTGAGGCGGTGCGGGAGCGCGCGCAGCGAAGAAAAAAGGGCGTGAATTTCGCGCGGATCGCGCAGGTCAGCGCGCAGGGGGTAAACCGGGACGCCAATGGCGGCGATCGCCCGCCTCACCTGCTCCACCTCGTCTGCTGACGTGTGATAATGCAGCACGACCGCGAACCCCCTGCCAGCCAGGTGCAGTGCGAGGGCTTTGCCGACCCTCCTGGCAGCTCCCGTGACCAACGCAAGGGGCAATTCTTTATGAGGAGCAGGGTTGGGGATCATCGGTGGAAGAAATTACTGACAAAGAACCACAGGTTGGATGGTCTTTCCGCAAGGCGGCGCATGAAATACGGATACCAATGGGTGCCAAATGGCACATAAATCCTGACAGTGTAGCCATCCGCAATCAATTGGTCCTGCAGGTCGCGCCGGATACCATACAGCATCTGGAACTCAAAACAGGCGTTGTCGACCTCACGCATCCGCGCCGCGGTTCTGGCGTGCTCGATGCGCGCCTGGTCATGCGTGGCAATGCCGGGGATCGAAGGCACCCTGCCATCCGGGCTCAACGCCGGGAGGCCCCACTTGTGCGAGGCAGTGAAGAGCTGGTCGACCAGCCTGTCAAAGTTTTCGTCGACTTTGTGTTTTTCCGGGAAAGCCACCGATGCCGGTTCCTTGTACGCGCCTTTGCACAGCCTGACGCGGGTATCGTATACCATCAGGTCCTGGATGTCTTTTTCGGTGCGATACAGATAGGATTGAAGCACAATCCCCACATTCTCGAAGCCTTGCTCGCGCGCCCACCTGTACACAGCAATGGTCGGACTGGTCAGGTTGGAGTCCTCCATGTCTATGCGAATGAAATTGCCAGTCTCGCGAGCTTTCAACAATAAAGATCTCAGATTTTCCCGGCACAGGTCTTCGTCGATCAACAACCCGATCTGGCTCAGTTTTACCGAGACATTCGAACGCAGCTGGTGCCTGTCGATCGCATCAAGGATGCCCAGAACATCCGCGGCAGCCGAGACCGCTTCCTCGCGCGAGGACGTGTTCTCCCCAAGGTGATCGATGGTGGCGACCATCCCCGCCTGGTTGAGCGTTCTCACCGCCTCAAGCGCCTCTTCAAGCGTCTCACCGGCCACGAACCTTCGCACTACCCGCCGGGCGAACTTCCAGTGAGTGACGATCTTCCGCGCCCACGCGGCTTTTGACAGTGAGATCAATAGCGAACGCAGCATCTTATTACCTCTTCTTTAACGCGATAAAATAAGTTATGAATCTATTATATACTGCACTAAATCCCGACCGGAGCACAAAATGACGAAAAAATACCCAACCGACTGTCACCTCCATCCCGATGTCCAATCCGCTTTCCGCCTGGGCCTGCCACTTGTCGCCCTCGAATCCGCGGTGATCACGCATGGGCTGCCCTACCCTGAGAATCTCAACGCCGCTATGGAAATGGAACAACTCGTCAGGGAAAATGGCGCCGTTCCAGCCACCGTCTCCCTGGTGGATGGAATTGTGAAGATCGGCACCAGCAGCGAAGAATTGGAGCACCTCGCGACCGGAACGTTGATGATGAAGGTAAGCGCCCGCAATCTTGCCATCGGGATCGTGAAAAAAAGGAGCGGCGGTACCACGGTGGCGGCTACCCTCAACGCTGCCCACAAGGCTGAGATCAAGGTGTTTGCCACCGGGGGCATTGGCGGGGTCCACCGCGGAAACGCGTTCGATGTCTCGGCTGACCTGGACGCCCTGGCCGAGAACCCGGTTATCGTTGTGTGCGCCGGCGCGAAATCGATCCTTGACCTGCCGGCGACCCTGGAAGCCCTGGATACCCGCGGCATCCCCGTTCTCGGCTACGGCACAGACGACTTCCCCGCGTTCTATACCCGTGCCAGCGGGCTGAAGGTCGACGCGCGCGTGGATACACCCGCGGAGGCGGCAAAGATCGCACAAACGCACTGGAATACCGGCCACAGATCCGCCGTGATCGTCGCCAATCCCATCCCGGCTGAGTATGAACTGGATGGAGATGAAATTGAAGCGGTTATACAGAAAGCCGTAAGTGCGGCAGAACGGCAGAAAGTCAAGGGGGCTGAACTTACCCCGTTCATCCTGGAGGAAGTAAAGAGCGCGACCGGCGGTAGGAGCCTGCAGGCCAACCTGGCATTGTTAAGGAACAACGCCGTGCTCGCCGCGAGCATCGCGGCGCACATGTACCAGGCAAAGACAGTCAGTTTCTAATTTCACCCCGCGGGGGGCTGGGGAGTGTTGGTTGGAATCAACGTTGGGATCTCGGGATTCGCGGTCTGAATGGGTTCGTTTTGCGGGAGTCCATCCGGACCGGTGATCAGAAACGTGCCGGAAACCTTCCACGTGCTTCCAACAAAGATCTGCACCTCGTATATGCCGGCTTTCCATTCCTCCGCCGGCCGGGTGCAGTCAGTGTACCCATAGCCACCCGGCGCGTATGTCCAGGCTTTTGTCTCGGAGCAAATGATCTCATCCCCGTAGCGCCAGACAGCTGACCACTGCACGCCGGCGGCCATGCGGTCATATGAAAATCCGCCGTACAGGGTCGTGACCGGAGGGATGAACTCGGTTTCAGAGTCGACCACCACCCCATCCTGGGTCTGGTCGGCAAAACTGATCGGGCTGAAGATCGCGCTGGCATCCACGCCCACAGGCGTCTGAATCGTCGCCTGTAGTTGCTCGGGGAGCGAGGGGGTGTAGGTTTGAGCCAGGGTGAGCGTAATAGTCGGGGTGAAGGTTTGCGAGGGCGTGACGGTGATGGTGGGGGTTACCGTGATGGTCGGGGTGAGCGTAATGGTGGGCGACGGGGGAAAATAGCGGTAGGCGACCGGTTCACCGAACCGAAAGAGCAGAAACCCCACCAGGATGAAAACACCCGCCATCAGGACCAGGCGCCAGCCGTGGTAAACCAGCGTCTGCCGTTTCTGGTAAAACAACAACTTGTGTCCGGCCTTGATGGACCTGTACGCCATCACCAGGCTGATCAGGGCAGCGATCCCCAGCAGGCCAAGGATAACTTTTACCGTCGTCGCGATGTCGATGTTTACAGTATTTTCCACATTTGGATTATAGCACGGGGAAATTGGCAGCCTGGCGTATTGTTAGGCGCTTATTGCAGCAGCGATGAATAGGTATCAGCAAACAAAGCCGGTGTTCCGCCTGTGTGCCAGAAGAGAACCCGCTCCCCGGATTTGAAAAAGCCCTTGCGCACCAGGTCGATCAAACCAGCAGCGGCGCGCCCTGTATAGACCGGGTCCAATAGCAACCCTTCAAGGCTGGCGAACATTTTTATCGCTTCAACCTCCGGCGCAGCCATCACCCCGTACCCCGCGCCGGTATAGTTGTCGTTGACCCGGATCTCGTCAGCCGGGCAACTCACATGTAAATTCATCTCATCAATGCAATCCGTTATGAGCGTGTGAACAATCCCTGCCAGCTCCTCCGAATTGCCTTCAATCGCGATGCCCAGGATGCGCCCCATAAAACCGTGCAGGACCTTTCCGAGGAGCATGCCCGCCTGGGTACCGCCACTCGACGAGGCGGTGACGATCCAGTCGTACGGCTCAGCCTGTTCGGTCAACTCACGCATCGCCTCGACATACCCGAGCATGCCTACCGTGCTGGATCCGCCGTATGGGATCTCGTAGGGTTTGCGGCCCTGCGCGGCGAGCTGGCGGATGACATCCTCCATCACCTGGAGCCGGTTGTCGCGGTCTGCCCAGACAACCCGGGCGCCAAAAAGATGATCGAGGAGAAGGTTGCCGCTTTTTCGAGCGGGCTCCTCACCGGAAAGGACCAGGGTGCAGTCCAGACCGTAGCGCGCCGCCACGGCAGCCACCTGTCGGCAGTGATTGGATTGGATCGCGCCAACGCTCACCAGGGTATCGGCACCATCCATCAGCGCCGCGGCCAACAGGTATTCCAGCTTGCGGGTCTTGTTCCCGCCAAATCCCAGGCCGGTCTGGTCGTCACGCTTGCAGAAGATTTGCGGACCGCCGAGCGCCGCGGTCAGACGCGGTAGCGGTTCGACGCGGGTGGGAAGATGAGCCAATTGAATCTTTTGCGCGATCATGAGATCTCCTGTTTGAGCTGCCTGCGCCTGATGAACCTGGTGAACACCAGGATGCGCGGAATCACCTGGTGATAGATAAAATACAAACCCGGGCGCGCCGGAAAATCCCACGCCCCGATTGTGCTCTGAAATTCGCCGCCCAAGCCTTCTTTGAAACGGTACACCCCGTACATCGGATCTGCCTCAGACAGGGTGTCCGGCGCCCCCCACAGGTCATATTCCAGGCAGCCTTTTGCTTTTGCCGAGCGCATGGCTTCCCATTGTAAAAGGTAATTGGGCATTTTTTCACGGTGCAGGCTGGTTGACATGCCGTAGACGTACCAGGCGCGACTGGCGAGGTACAGGTAGATCAGGCCGGCTACCGCTACCCCATCGACCTCAGCGATCAAACCCTCGGCCATGTCGTTGCGCATGAACATTTCCCACGTGCGCAGGTAATAGGCTTCGGGGCGCAGTATGAAACCGTCACGGTTCGCGGTCTCAACGAACATGGCGTAGAGCAGCGGCAGGTCCCGCGCTTCCGCCCGGCGCACGGTGACACCATTTTTCTGCGCCAGGCGCAGGTTGTAACGCGTTTTCTGTTTCATGCGCGCCAGCCAGACGTCTTCATCCCCGTCAAGATGGATGACCATGGTGTTCTTGAATTGAACCTGCTCTGGTGAAAACCGCCACTTCCTGGCCAGCAATTCCCGGCAGACCTCATCCTCCGGTGGAGAGCCAGGCTCCGCTTCCCCGTCCGCTTTGCTCAAAACAACCTCGGGGTCAATCTTGAGGAAAACCAGGCGCTTCTCCCTGGTCAGCTGCTCCAGGTCGCGCAGCAGTTTCGCGCGCAGCGAGCTGTCACGCCAGTCCAGCAACGGGCCGCGCGGGATGTAGCCGATGCTCACCCGCGGACCGAAACCAAAGATGCTCATGGAACGGACCAACAAACTGGCAGCCGCGGTTACATCCCCGGCATCATCGCGCCAGACCATTTCCTCACTCGTCCAACCCACCTCTTTCTTCACCGCAGCCCACTCGCGTGTCTGCAGAAAACTGGCCCCGGGCAGGCGGCTGATGAGCGCGTTCCAGTCCATCGTATTCATGCCCGATCAGCCCTTCACGTTCGCCAGCCAATCGGCAATCATGTTCCTCGCTGACATTCCCGCGAGCGGTATGCGATCGATCTCTTCAGGAGAGAAATACCCCAGGGCGAGCGTCTCATCGTTGGCGGAAAACTCGCCTTCAAGAGGGAACGCGTCAAAAAGAAGGATGATGCCATTGCCGCGGGGGTCATCGTCGTAGGTGTAATAATCCACCAGACCACCTACCTTCACGATCAGCCCGGTTTCTTCCAGTGCTTCGCGCTGCGCCGCGGTTTCGGGCTCTTCATCCACCTCAACGTACCCCGAAGGCAAATGCCAGCTGCCATACCAGGGCTCGATGCCCCGCTGCACCAGCAGGAGCCTGCCATCTTTGACTATACGCACAGCCGCGCTCAACTTGCGCTGTTCGTACGCCACAAGGCTGCAATCCGGGCAGACTCCGCGGATTCTGCCCTCGATGGGCTGCGGGATCAACCTGGAGCCGCAATTCGAACAATAGCTGCCGGGCACGTCAATCACCCTCGGCGGTGCGGACGCGGGCAATCGCGCGGTATAAGCTGTAAAGTTGCTTGTGATAGACCCTGTCCCAGGCGCCCACACTACGCAGCACTTCGCCGCCGAATCCGCGCTTGAACCGGTACACACCCCACAAGCCCTCATGCGAGGGTTTGTGTTGAAACGCGGCTTCCAATTCTTCTTCGTCCTGGTCGGGAATGCCCCACATGTCGTAGCGGGTACAGCCGGCATGTTTGGCCCACTTCATCGCCTCCCATTGCACCAGGTAGGCGGGCATCCTGTTCCTTTCCAGATCGGATGAGGCGCCGTACATGTAATAGGCAGTCCGGCTGCTGGCAAACACGAACAGGGATGCCAGTGGAGTCCCCTGGTAGACGGCGGTGAACAGCTCGCACCGCCCAACGGGGTGAAACAGGTCGTAGGCGCGCTGGTAGTACGCGTACGCGTGCACGCCAAACCCATCGCGGCGGGCTGTCTGCAGCGCCATCGCGTGAAATCCGCGCACATCGGATGAGGGGGCTACAATGACTTCCTTCTTTTCGGCCAGGCGGATGTTGTAGCGCGTTTTTTGCTTCATGCGGCTGAGGATCTCCTCTTCGGAGCCCTCAAGAGAGATCACCACAGTCCTACGCGGCTGGATTGGCCTGGAGCTTAGCCAATCGCCATCGTTCATCCCGGACTGCACGCCAGGGATCTCAGATGAATCCGGTTCCCACTTGAGGAAAATGGCGCGTTTCTGTGCACTGATGCGGTCGATCTCCGCCTGCAGCGGGGAGAGCGCACCGAGCGGACCCTTTGCCAGGTAGCCGATGCTGAGCCCGGCGGGTAGCCGGCGGTACAGGATTTGCGCGCCGTTCGTGCCGTCGCTGACCCGCACGGCGTCCCAGCCAAAGCCGGCTTTCAACTCCCCCCATTCGCCGGTTTGTAAAATATGGGCATCGGGATAGCTGGATCCCAGGAATTGGTTCCACTCTACCAGTGAAATTTGCATGTCACTCGATTGAAAGCAGCTCCGGCGCAGGCGTCGCTTGCAGGGTGGCACCGGGGATCGTCGCATCGATCAACGCAACGATCTGATCACCTTCGCCTTTGTCTGCCAGCGCCAAAAGCTCATCGATCTTGCTTTCTAATTCACTCCCGCTCAGGTTGGAAGGATCGTCGAACTGGTAAATATCGGGGTGCTGGGTGGGCTGGAACTGGTTCCCATCCTCCCACAGGTCTTCGCTCAGTTTTTCCCCGGGGCGGATGCCGGTGAAAATGATCTCGATATCCTTGCCTGGCTCCAGACCAGAGAGCCGGATCAGGTCTTCCGCCAGGTCGAGAATGCGGACCTGCTGACCCATGTTCAACACGAAGGTCTCCCCGCTGGTGCTCATGCCGGCTGACTGCAGCACAAGGTAAACCGCTTCAGGTATGGTCATGAAATAGCGCTTCATGTCCGGATGGGTGATGGTCACAGGCCCGCCCGTAGCGATCTGGTGTTTGAAGAGCGGCACCACGCTGCCGCGGCTGCCCAGCACGTTGCCAAAACGGACGACACAATACGCGTAACCGGTGCGATGCGCCGCGTCGAGAACCATCATCTCGGAGAAGCGTTTGGCGGCTCCCATGATGTTCGCGGGTCGAATCGCCTTGTCCGTGGAGATCATCACCAGGCGCTTGACCTCGTTGATCTCGCAGGCTTTCACCACGTTGCGCGTACCGCGCACGTTGTTATCAATGGCCTCATCGATATTCATTTCCATCAGGGGCACATGCTTGTGAGCCGCCGCGTGAAAGACCACGTCGGGTTTTTGCGCAGCAAAGATCTTCAAGATGCGCTGCTCATCCCGCACATCCGCGATGACGGGGATCACTGATAACCCCGGCGCGCTTTCCTGGATCTCGAGCAGGGTTTCGAAGATGCTGTTCTCACCATGCCCAAGAACGATCAAGTGAGAGGGCTGCCAGCGGATGATCTGCCGGCACAGCTCGCGCCCGATCGAGCCCCCCGCGCCGGTCACCATTACCCGCTTGCCAGCCAGGGTTTCGCCGATCAGCTCCTCGCGCATGTGAGAGGGCTGGCGGCGCAGCAGGTCGGTGATATCCACCTCACGCAGGCGGTTGATACTGACCTTGCCGCCGATCAATTCATAAATGCCCGGCATCGTCCTGAAGGACACGCCCTTCAAGCGGCAGACGTCCGCGATCATTCTGATTACCTTGCCACCCGAGCTGGGGATGGCAATGACCACCTCGTCAACCTTGCGGTGTTCCAGGATCTTGCCGATATCCGCGAGGGTGCCGATCACCTGCACACCGTGGATTTGTTGTTTCATCTTGTTCGGGTTGTCGTCCAAAAAACCGATCGGTTTCAGGTTCAGGTCAGGATTTTTCTGCAACTCGCGCACAACCAGCGCGCCGGCATCACCCGCGCCAATGATCAGCGTGTTCTTGGGGTGTTTGCTCTTGGTGGAACTTGAGATGGTGCTGATATTATCCGAAATCAGGCGGATGGCGAAGCGCACGCCGCCAATAAGCAGGATCGAGAGCAGCCAGTCAATGATCAACACGGCGCGCGGGAAGCCAGTAAAAACCCTGAAAGTCAACAAGAGAATCATGATCACCGAAACCACCACGGTCGCGGAAGTCACCGAGAATACGATCAGGCGCAGTTCCTTGGTGCTGGCATAGCCCCACAAACGACGGTATAACCCGAAGAAGTAATAGATAGGGATCTTGGTAAGAATAGCAACGCCGATCATCCAGTAGGCTGAGGGCAGGTAGAAGAAGAAGAGCGCGCCTAATTCAAGCCGCAGGGCAAAAGCCCCCAGTACCGAGACAACGGTGAGGATGATATCAATGAGCAGAATATTGCGATTGCGCAGGTTGGGTTTGGATTTCATCAGAGTCCTTTAAGTCCGAGGACAGCCCCAACGGTCCTGAGGATGATGGTAAAGTCTAACAGCAGGTTGCGTTTTTTAATGTAATAAAGATCATACTCCAGTTTAACCACCGTGTCTTCCACCGTGGTGGCGTAGCGCTGGTTCATCTGAGCCCATCCAGTCAAGCCGGGGCGCACAAACAGCCTGGCGCGATAGAACGGGATCTGTTGCTGAAATTTGTTGACCAGTTCGATCTGTTCCGCCCTTGGACCCACAATGCTGTTCTCCCCTTTGAGGATGTTGAATAATTGGGGCAGCTCATCGATGTGACTGCGGCGCAGGAACTTGCCAAAACGGGTGATGCGCGCGTCGTTTTCCGTCGCGGTCCGGGCCACCCCGTCCTTCTCAGCGTCCTGGTACATGGTGCGGAACTTTAGGATGCGGTAAGGCTGACCGTATTTGCCCACCCGCATCTGCGAATAGAGGATCGGCAAGCCAGAATCGATCAGGATGCCCAAAGCGATCAACGGGAAAAGGCAGATCATGACCAGCAAACCCACTATACTGCCAAAGATATCGATGAGTCTTTTCACACTTTCGTACACGCCGCTCGTGTGCGTCTGGTCGATGAAGGAACGCAGAATCCAATCCGATTGCAGCAGGAGGATCGGCACCCTGCCAAAAACCTCTTCGTACAGTGTCGGCATTGAGGTTACTTCGATATCGTTTTCCGCCGCGTTGAGCACTGCGCGGAAAAGATCGGGCTTGAGTTCGCCCGAGATGGCAAAGATCAAGTCGGAGATCTGCAATTCCGAGATCAAGGTGGTTAATTGCTCCCCGTTTCCAACAACTGGGAAACCATTAATCTCCTTGCCCAGTTTCTCCTGGTCGTCATCGATGTAACCGACAAGGATGAATGGACCTGGCTTGATCTCGCTCAGCATCGCCGCCAGCGTGGAACCAGCTTTACCGGCGCCGATCATCAATGCGCGCCGCATGAACAACGGCGCGGTGAAGATTTTAATGTAAATCAAGCGCCAGATGAGAGTGAATATCGTCGCGGCAAGGATAAAGAAGAAAACCCCCCGCCTGGGGAGCGAATTCGGGTCAGAAATGAAGAAAATGACCAGGTAAATACCAAAACTGATCACCGAAGCGGTAAGAATCCCGCGGATGACGTCGGTTCTTCGAGTAGCTTTTTTTACATCGTAGATCTCAACCAGCAGCAAAACCCAGAGAAGAGGCAGCAAGAAAAACCAGAAAGGAGCACGCTGGTCGAGGAAGGCCCAAGAAAAATCGAGCCAATCTTTTTGCGCCCAGAAGTACAAACCAAGAAAGATCGCGATAGCCGTGGCGAGCAGGTCACCGATAAGGAGGATCGCCTGACGTTCACCGGTGCGGATGCGCCACCGTTTCTTGATCTGCTGTTTTTCAATCGCCATTCCGCTTACCCGTAAAGACCGTTTTTACCATGCTCCACAAGAACCCGCTGCCCCACGAAAAGTGCATCGTCATAATGGCGAGCGGGATGCCGAAAACGAGCAGAGACGCCCGTTTGCGCGCAGCAGCGCCAATCGACCCCGCCATTAAAACCACGAGGTAAAGGGCTGCCACAGCCGCGAGTGCGATGCGCGCGTACGACCAGATGATGGATAACAATGATAACATCAAAACGCCGGAAACAAAAAGCGGCGGCAGCGCCTGCCTCCAGCGCAGTGTCTCTGGATACCTGCGCACCATCTTGAATTTCCAGAATCCATAAGTGAAATACTGCCTGGCCAGGGACGAAAGGGCCGGGCGCGAGTAATACACGGCGCGGATCTGCGGGTCGAGCCAGATCCTGCCCCCGTTTTTCCTGATGCGGGCATTGAATTCGTAATCTTCATTAACCAATAGGTTCTCATCATAGCCGCCGATCTTATTCAGCAGGCTCTTACGGTAGGTACCAAAGGCTACGGTGTCGGTTTCGGTGGCTTTGGTTGCCCAGCGGTAGCGCGCATCCCCCACCCCCAACGGATGGGCGGTGGCGATGGCGATCGACCTGCCAATGAAGGTATCCCGACCGGGTTTGATATCAATGACCCCGCCAACGTTATCACCCAGCCCGGCCTCGAGGGCGCGCAGGCTTTTCTCGATGTAATCCGGCGCCGGGATGGCATGAGCGTCCATGCGCGTGATGATCTCACCGCTTGCATTTTGAATTGCCTGGTTGAGCGCGCCGGGGATGGTTCGCTTGAGGTTATCCATGATCGTGATTGCCAGTTCAGGATGAGCGGCCTGGTATTCTGTGATCCGCGCGCGGGTCTGGTCGGTCGACATCCCGTCCGAAATGAGCACTTCCAATTGATCAGCGGGTACCGATTGACAACGGATCGCTTCGAGAAGTTCGCAAATCGTCCGCTCTTCGTTGTAACAGGGAATCACCACTGATACTATTGGGAAATCCATAGTGGAGGCTGATTTTCTCCCGGTTTTCCTGCCCGGTTATTCCACTAACGCGACCGCATCAATTTCGATCAAGGCATTCTTTGGCAGACCTGAAACCTGGACGGTGGTGCGCGCCGGAGGATCGCAGGTGAAGAATTCAGCGTAGACCTTGTTCATTGCGGCGAAATCCTGCATATCGAGCAGGAATACTGTTGTTTTTACGATCCTATCCAGGTCCGAGTTGCCGGCTTTCAAAATTTCGCGCAAATTTAAGAACACCTGGCGCGTCTGCGCTTCGATCCCGCCCGGAACAAGCTCGCCGGTGGCCGGATCAATGGCGATCTGACCAGCAGTGAACATAAACGGTCCCCCACCGACAGCGACGGAGTACGGTCCGATCGCAGCAGGCGCGCTCGCAGATTGATACACTTTTTTATCTTTGCAGGCCATTGTATTCCTCCATGAATAATAGTTGTCTGTATTTTAAGCGAAGTGGTGGAAAAGGTAAATGCAAGAAAGAGTCACGCGAGCAGGAGAAGCCGGTCGATTGGATTCCGCCAGCCTGGTAGGCTGGTATAATCTCAGTGATATTCTACAGAAACCCGGGAAGACTATGCTCGAAAAACTCGCGTCAATCGAAAACCGCTATGCTGAACTCACCCGCCTGATGAATGTGAGCATGGAGGATTATCAAAAAGTTGTGGAACTGGCGAAGGAACGCTCGGAACTTGAGCCGGTGATCCAGCTGGCGCAACAATACCGGTCGCTGCTCGATCAGCTCGACCAGGCAAAGGAACTGCAAAACAGCGGCGATGAGGAGCTCATCGCCCTGGCGGCAACCGAGATGGAAGAGCTGCCAGTTCGCATCGAGGCCGTTGAAAAGCAGCTCAAACTACTGCTCGTGCCGAAGGACCCGCGGGACGATCGCAACGTGATCATCGAGATTCGCGCCGGAGCCGGGGGGGACGAAGCCGGGTTGTTCGCCGCCGAACTGATGCGCATGTACACCCTGTACGCCGAATCTCACAACTGGAAGGTGGAGATGTTCTCGTCCAACGAGACCGGCATCGGCGGTTTCAAAGAGGTCATTTTCACGGTGAAAGGCAGGGGGGCGTATTCCAGGTTCAAATTCGAGTCCGGCGTTCACAGGGTTCAACGCATCCCCGCGACCGAATCTTCAGGGCGAATTCACACCTCAACAGTGACCGTGGCGGTCATGGCGGAAGTCGAGGAAGTCGACATTCACATCCCAGAAACCGATATCAACATCGATGTGTTCCGCTCTTCAGGAGCCGGCGGGCAAAATGTGCAGAAGAACGCGACCGCGGTGCGGCTGACGCACCTGCCCACCGGGATCGTGGTCGCCTGCCAGGATGAGCGCTCGCAACTGCAAAACAAGCTGCGCGCGATGGGGATTCTACGCGCCCGATTGTATGAAATGGAAGAGGAAAAACGCCGCAGCGAGCGCGACGCCTCCCGCCGCTCGCAGGTCGGCACCGGCGACCGGTCGGAAAAGATCCGCACATACAACTACCCGCAAAGCCGGGTGACGGACCACCGCATCAACATCTCATCGTATAACCTGCCTGCCGTGATGCAGGGGGACCTGGACCTGTTCATCGACGAACTATCGATCCGTGATGAAACCGATCGCCTGTCCGCCACTGGAAGCAATGACGAAGATTGAGCTTGGCGCCTGGATTGCCGAAAACACACAGTCAATCAGGGACAAGACATCGTTTCCGCTCATCGAAATTCACGCGATCGTTTCCCACATCCTCGCTCAACCGAGAGAATGGATCATCACCCATCCGGATAATGCGCTATCCGAAGCGCAAATCTCCCAGCTCAACAAGGCTGTGCGGCGGCTGCTGGATGGCGAACCGCTCGCTTATATCACGAATAAACGGTCGTTTTTCGGCTCGGATTTTTTCATCGACCAACGCGTGCTCGTCCCCCGGCCTGAAACCGAGCTGCTGGTGGAACTCGCGATCGATTGGTTGAAGGAGAACCCGGAGTGCAGGTCTGTGATCGATACCGGCACCGGTTCAGGGATCATCGCGATTTCGATCACCAATGAAATACCTGACGCACGCGTCATCGCGGTGGATGTCTCTGCGGACGCGCTGGAGGTTGCAAATATTAATGTAAGGAATCACGGCCTGCAAAACAGGATCACCCTCAAACGATCCGACTTGCTGGATGGGGTAGACGAGCCGGCAGACCTGATCGTCGCAAACCTGCCGTACATCCCCTCAGACGCGCCTGAGATCTCCACGACGCTCAGGCACGAGCCGCGGCTGGCGCTTGACGGCGGTGAAGACGGCTTACGATCCATCGCCAAATTGATCGATCAATCCGCGAAAATGATCACCCCTGGCGGGTGTGCAATTCTGGAAATACAATATAATCATGGTATTGCGGTGATGGAAATGGCTGCCCGGCGGTTCCCACGGGCATTGATCTCGCTTCACAGGGATCTTGCTTCAATTCCTCGCGTAGTAAGAATCCAACTTTCGAACGGTTGAGCACATGCAAACGGTTATCCTTCCAGTTGACAACCCGGTATCGATCGAGACAGCCATAGAGCTGCTCAATGATGGCGAGATCATCGCCTTCCCGACTGACACTGTGTACGGGCTGGGAACCAACGCGTTTTACTCACCGGGGATCATCAAGCTGTTTGAAGCCAAGGGCAGAGATTCCAACAAGGCGATCGCGGTATTAATTGGGGATATCGGGCACCTTAACCTTTTAACCGATGGGCTCTCTCGGGCAGCCAGGGTGCTGATCGAACATTTCTGGCCGGGCGCCATCACAATCGTCGTGCCTAAGAAAAAAGAACTGCCCGAGTTGCTTTCCGCTGGAAACTCGATCGGGATCCGCATGCCCAACCATCCCTTCGCGCTTGAACTGCTGAAAAAGTTCGGCCCGATCGCCACCACGTCCGCCAACCTGAGCGGCAAAAACAACCCGCAGAACGCGCAGGACGTGCTGCTGCAACTGAACAACCGCATGCCTTTGATCCTGGATGGCGGCCGCTGCCCGGGTGGCGTTCCCTCGACCGTGATCGACTCCTCCACAGACGAATTGCAGATCCTGAGGCTGGGCGCGATCCAGCTCCCGGCGATCAACGCGGTACTGGCCAGCGCTGGGCTGCGCGCTGCGCTACCTCCAACCAGCCCCTAATACTCAGACAACCGGTCCTTTTCGAGATCGTGATAACGCTTAAACACCCCTCCTCGCTTCATCAGGTCGGGATACCGCCCCTTTTCGGCCAACTTCCCGCCCGAAAGAACCAGGATCTCATCCATCGCGTCGAGCGTGTCAAGGCGGTGGGTGATCAGCAGCATACCACAAGCATCCAAATTCCTGAACAGGTTATTCATCACCCTGCCGGAAGTGAGGTCATCAAGGTGGCTGGTCGGCTCATCCAGGATAACCAGCGGGCGGTCCTGCAGCAACAACCTGGCGATCGCCAGCCGCTGACGCTCGCCGCCGCTCATCTTCACGCCGTGTTCCCCCACCCAGGCATCCAGCCCCTCGGGCAGGGCTGAAAACCAGTCCATGAGTTCCGCGTCCTTCAACGCCCTCAGCAGGCGGTCGTCTGAAGCGCCCGGATCCGGGAGCAGCAGGTTGGCGCGCACGGTATCGTTGAAGAGGTAGGTGGATTGCGGCAGCACAGCGAACAGCGAGCGGAGTTGATCCGGGTCCATCAGAGAGATATCTGCCCCGTTCAGCGTGATGCGCCCGCGCCACGGCTGGATGAACCCGAGCAGGGCGTTTACCAGGCTGGTCTTGCCGCTGCCGCTGGCGCCGACCAGGGCAACCCTTCGCCCAGGCTGAAGCGACAGGGATAGACCGGCGAAGAGGGATGATCGACCCTCATCGAGCGACAAACTCAGGTCTTCAACTTCAATAATGGGATCTTCCAGGCTGCGATTGACAGCAGAAACGGTATGGACCTGGGAAGCGTCCTCTCCCACGGAAAACAGTCGCTCTGACGACGCGAGAGCACCGGTGAAGTGTTGAGCTGCCGCCGGCAGGGTCGCGACACCCTCAAAACTGGCGAGCGAAACCAACGCGACGACCGCGAGTGAAACACCGTCCAGACCGCCATTAGCGACGGCCGGGATCGCCGCCCATAGGATCGCCAGCAGCGTGAGATTCATCAAGAGCAGGTAAAACCCGCTGCCCGCCGCGTTTACCAGGCTGATCTTCTCCTCAGCGGCTCCAGCCCGGTGGAATTCTGTGCTGAGCGCCCGTTTGCGCATATCCGCGGCATTGGCGGCCTGCAGGTCTTCCAGCCCCTGCAGGTACTCCACCGTCTGCGCTGAAGAGACAGACCGGTAATGAACAAGGCGCAGTGACAGGTTTCTTACGAGCAGGGTCGTGAGCAAAGGCTGCAGGAATCCCGTCACCAGCAAACCGGCCGCCAGGATCAGACCCAGTTCCACGAGATAGCCGCCCACGAAGATGCTCGCACCGGCGGTAATCACCAGGGCGATAATGAACGGTGAAAGCACCCGCACGTAAAAGTTTTCCAGGACCTCGAGGTCGCCCATCACCCGCTGTAGCAGGTCTCCGCTGCGGTAGGCGGAGAGGCTGCGCGGGGCGCCTGGTTCTACGCGGCGGTAGAAATCCTCGCGCAAAATCGAGAGAAAACGCAGGTTGACAGAATGCGAGACGACCCGCTCCAGGTAGCGGAAGACACCGCGGCTGAGCCCGAAGAAACGCACGCCCACGATCGCCACCTGTAATTCCGCGATGGAGGGATGCAGGGCCGCGCTGGCGATCAGGTAAGCCGAGGTGCCCAGCAACCCGATGCCGGCAGCGATGGCAGCGATGCCAAGCAGTAAAGAAAGCATGATCTCCGCGCTGAAGCGTGAGAGCAGGCGCAGCAGTCGCCGGATGCTGCTCACGCGCCCCTCCCCTGAGGTTGGATGAACGCCTGGTAAGCGCCTGAAGTCTCCAGGAGCTGCTGGTGGGTTCCCTGCGCCGCGAGCTTGCCTTTATCGAGCAGGAAGACGCGGTCCATGGCGGTGATGGTTGAAAGCCGGTGGGCGATGGTCAGGGTCGTTCTGCCTTCCATCAGGCGCCTGACGCTGTGGGACAAGGACTGCGCCAACTCAGGGTCAAGGTGCGCGGTGGGCTCATCCATGATCAACAGGCGCGGGTTGCGCAGAAATACCCGCGCCAGCGCAACGCGCTGCAACTCGCCGCCGCTGAAGCGCGCGCCGGCTTCCTGCATTTGGGTGTTCAACCCGTATGGCAGCCTGGCGGTCAACTCGCGCAGCCCTGAAAGCGTGAGCGCATCGTCGATCTGCTGTATTGAATACTCCTCACTTCCAAGGGTAATATTCTGGTACAAGCTGGTGTTAAATATATAGGGATTCTGCGGTAGCCAGCCGGCGAAATCCCGCCAGGCCGACCTGAACCAGAGCTGAATTTCCTCGCCGTTGATGCGGACCGCGCCTTCACGCGGGTCGATATAACGCAGCAGGATGCGCGCCAGGGTGGTCTTGCCGCTGCCGCTGCGGCCGACCAGGGCGTAATGCCTGCCGCTCTCAAGATCAAGGGTGATATCCGTCAGCGCCGGGGCGGTCTGACCCGGGTACGTGTGCGACACACCCTCGACCGACAGGGAGAAATCCACGACTTTCGACAGGCTGATGTGATCTGGATCCGCGACCTGAATACTGGCCGGTTCAGCAAGGTCAAGCAGCTGGTAGATGCGCTGAGCCGCGGTGACGCCGGTCATGCCGGCATGGTAGCGCGCGCTGAGGTTGCGCAACGGCAGGTAAAACTCGGGCGCGATGAGCAGGATGAAGAATGCCTGCTGAAAATCTATCCTGTAATACAGCAGCCGCAGCCCGATCTCGACCGCCACCACCGCCGTGGAGATCGTGGCGACAAGCTCGAGCACCAGCGCGGTGAGAAAAGTGACCCGCAGAACCTTGAGGGTGACGTCGCGATACTGGTCGCTCACGCGGCGGATCTCACCGGCTCGGTCTTTGCTCCTGCCGAGCAATTTGAGCGTGGCTATGCCCTGCAGCGTATCGAGAAAATAATCCCCCATGCGGGTGAGCGCCAGCCACTGTTTTTTGGTCAGTGCTTCCACCATCCAACCGATGAACATCATGAAGAGCGGGATCAAAGGCGCGGTGAGTAGGAAGACCACCCCGGTCAGCACGTCCAGCGGAAAAACCACCGCCAGGATGGTCAACGGGATCAGCGCGGCCACGATCACCTGCGGCAGGTATTGCGCGAAGTACACGTCGAGCGCGTCCGCGCCTTGCAAGGCAGAGGTGGTCAGCTCACCGGTGGACTCACTCTTCAAGGCTTCCGGACCCAGGCGGTCGATCTTATCCAGCAGCAACACGCGCAGGCGGTTCTTGATGCGCACCGCCAGCCTGCCCGCCAGGCTCTCGCTCACTACGGTCAGAACGACCCTGGCAAGCACAATGATGAGGATCAGGCGCAGAAACGGGGCAGCCAGGGCAAGCGTATCGCCCTCTAGAAATACCCCAGAGATGACCCTGCTCAACTGGTAGGATTGCAGGACCGCCAGCCCGCCGCTCACAAAGGCGCAAAGGGCAACCAGGGGAAAAAGCCACCCGGCTCTCCGCGCTTCTTTGATCAGGCGGGGCTGTAGGTTCATTTGTTGTTGGGGTTACTCGAATTTCAACAGGTCGAGGATATCTGCAAGGGCGGCGTTGAAAACCTCGTCCATGATTTCGTCGCTGACCTTGTACGCCCCGCCATACACCCCGTCCACCAGGGCTTTGCGCACCTCGCTGGAGGAGAGGATACGGCTGGTGGCGAAGGGCTGCTTCTCACCTTCCGGGATGCCGGGAGTGCGCAGGAAGGGGAATGCTTCCATCCACGAGGCGTGAAATCCCTCGAGCCCATGCGCCACGATCACCTGGTGGACCGAATCTGACTTCCACCAGTTGTACCAATCAAGTTTCAGGTCGCCCAGCTCGTTGGCCAGCTCGCCCAGGGATACCTTGGCGGGGTCATTGCCGCCGTGCCCATTCACGATCAAAATGCGACGAAATCCGTGGTGGTAAACGGAACGCACGATATCTTCGACCGCGTTGATAAAGGTGTGCACCCGCAGACTGATGGTGCCGGGGAAATTTACAAAATACGAGGAACAGCCGAAGTTCAACGGCGGTGCCACCAGCACGCCGGTGCGCTGTGAAGCGGCTTCCGCCATGGTCAATGGGATCTTGATATCGGCCTCCAGGCTGATGTACCCATGCTGCTCGGTCGCGCCAAAGACCAGCATCAGGCGGTCATCCCTCTTGAGATACTCCTCGACTTCCATCCAGTTCAATTCGCCCAAATTCATCATGCACCTCGTAGTAATAATGATCGTTCCACGTTTCCCATTATATATAAGAACAGCCGGGTTAACGGGTAAAAAAAAAGCAGCCGGCGGCTGCTTTTTCGTCGTTCAGACCACAATATTGACCAATCTGCCTTTCACGTAGATAACCTGGCGCGGTTGGCCTCCAGCAAGCAGTTTCTGCACGCCGTCGCTCGCAAGAGCCCGCTGTTTGGCTTCCGCTTCGTCGATGTTCACCGGCACGTTGATGCGGTCGCGCACCTTGCCGTTGACCTGGATGACCAGCGTGATCTCCTGGTCAGCCGCGGCGGCTTCGTCAACTTGCGGCCAGCGGGAATGATGCACCGAATACGGCTTGCCCAGGCGCGCCCACATCTCCTCGGCAATATGCGGCGCGACCGGGGCGAGCATCTGGGTGTACAGGGTAACTGCCTCATCCCAGGCCGGGCTGCCATAGACATGATCCTTGATGTGCACCAACTCGTTCAACAACTCCATCAGGCTCGAGACGATGGTGTTGAACTCAAAATTCTCGAAATCCCGCGTGACGGAGCGCAGTGTCTGATGAACTTTGCGGCGCAACGTGGTGACCTCCTCCTCAACCACCGCGCCGGCTTTGCCGGGTTCGAGCAGTAAGTTCCAGACGCGCCGCAGCCAGCGCGAAACGCCATCGATGCCGCCGCTGCTCCACGGTCCACCCATGTCCCAGCGGGCGAAGAACATCAGGTAGGCGCGCAGCGTGTCTGCGCCGTACGTGCGCACGAGATTGTCCGGTGCGACGACATTGCCTCGGCTCTTGGACATTTTTTCAGAATCCTCGCCCAGCACGATCCCCTGGTTGCGTAATCTCATCATCGGCTCGTTACCCTCGGTGATGCCGAGGTCGCGCAGCGCCTTGTGAAAGAAGCGGGTGTAGATGAGATGCATATTGGCGTGTTCGATGCCGCCGGTGTAGATATCGACCGGCATCCAGTAATCGTACTCGCGCGGATCGAATGGACCCTTCTCGTAATCCGGGCTGAGGTAGCGCAGGTGATACCACGACGAGCACATGAAGGTGTCCATGGTATCGGTTTCGCGCTCGGCGCTACCGCCGCACTTCGGGCAGGTGGTGAAGCGCCAGGTGGGGTGCAGTTTTAGCGGGCTCTCACCCGTAGGCTTCCATTCCACGTCATCGGGCAGGCGCACCGGCAGTTCTGCTTCGGGCACAGGCACCGCGCCGCACGACGGGCAATGAACGATGGGGATCGGCGACCCCCAGTAGCGCTGGCGAGAAATCAGCCAGTCGCGCAGGCGGTAATTGGTGGCGGCTTTGCCGGCGCCGATCTGCTGCACGTACTCGACTGCCCTGGCAAATGAGCGTTCCGCCGGGGTGCCGCTCAACGGGCCGGAGTTGACCATCACACCGCTGGCCGGCGCTGCCATGGTCAGATCTTCGCTTTTCAACACGGGGATGCCCTGCGGCTGGATGACGATGCGTACCGGCAGGTCAAACGCCTTCGCGAACTCAAAGTCGCGTTCATCGTGAGCCGGCACTGCCATGATCGCCCCGGTGCCATATGTCATCAGTACATAGTCCGCGATCCACACCGGGATCTTCTCGCCGTTGACCGGGTTAATGGCGAAACCACCTGTAAAGACCCCGGTCTTGACCTTGTCCGAAGCCTCGCGCTGAATGTCGGTCTGGCGGGTGGTATCCAGGATGTACTGGTCAACTTCGGCGCGCTGTTCGATCGTGGTCAGTTTCTCCACCAGGGGGTGTTCGGGAGCCAGCACCATGAAGGTCACCCCCCACAGGGTATCCGGGCGGGTGGTGAATACTTCCAGTTCATCTCCACTCTCGGTTTTGAAGGTGACCAGCGCGCCGCGGGATTTTCCAATCCAGTTGGTTTGCAGGGTCTTCACCCGCTCCGGCCAGTCAATCCCCTCGTATTGGATCAATTCATCGGCGTAACGCGTGGTGCGGAAGAACCACTGGTCGAGGTCCTTCTTGATGACGGGCGTGCCGCAGCGCTCGCAGTGGCGGTCTTCGCCCCACACCTGCTCGCGTGCCAGCGTGGTATTGCAGTTCGGGCACCAATCCACCGGCGAAAGCTTGTGATACGCCAGCCCGCCATTG
>CAYYBP010000020.1:0-23037 GCA_964470275.1 uncultured Anaerolinea sp.
ACAAGACCGAATTGATCGAGGCTGCTCAGACCCAGGTGGAAAGCGCGGAAAAGGCGTTGGCGTCCGCACGCGCCGAACTTGAGAATGAGCAAAAGAAGGCCAGCAGCAAAGATTTCATCGCGGCCGAGAAAAGATTAGCGCTCGCTCAAGTGACCCTGACCGTTGCAGATGCCACTTTAGCCCAGGCGCAAACCGCAGGCAATTCCGACCTTGAGGATGCCGCAATCGAATCCAAGGACGCCGCACAGGCCGAGTTCGACTCAGCGCTCTCAGACTATCAGCGTATGCTGACCACCTCAGTCGCGGATTCAATCACCCTGGCGCGTTCACGCGTGGCTGTCGCCCAGGCGACCTTGGATAACGCCCGCGATGCCCTGCTCGCCCTGCAAACCGGTGACCAATCCTTGCAGGTAGTGGCCGCCCAAAAAGCCTCCGAAGCAGCCGCCAGCGTGGTGAAACAAGCTGAAGCCGGTTTGGAACAAGCCAAACAGGCGCTCAACATGGCACAATTGCAGCTTGACCGCACCACGATCACCTCCCCGGTGGATGGCGTGGTGCTGACTCGTAATGTAGAGGTCGGCGATCTGGCTGTGGCTGGCGGCACCGTGATGCGTGTGGCAAACCTTGATACCCTCGACCTGGTCGTCTACCTGCCCGAGGATCAATACGGACAGGTTAATATCGGCGACGAGGTGTATATCACGGTAGATTCGTTTGCCAGTGAAACCTTCAAAGGCACCATCATGCGCATTTCAGACGAAGCCGAGTTTACCCCCAAGAACGTGCAAACCGAGTCAGGAAGGAAATCCACGGTCTATTCCGTCAAGATCCAGGTGTTGAACCCTGACCACAAACTCAAACCAGGTATGCCAGCAGATGTGGAGTTTAGTATCCATTGAGTTTTTCAAATGATTGTCAATTGGTTAGCGTGCTAGAAAATAATAATAGCGTAAGAAGGCATTAACAGGTAAAGCGGAAAAGAAACCAGAGTAACAACCCAAAACACGGGCCAAGATCCAAAAAGTAACCCTTCATAATGTAGATAACCCGCCAGGCAAGTTTGCCCGAGCGGGTTGCTTTTTCAAGATTAGTAGGTTCAGCCGTGACAACTAGAGTAGGAAATGGTCTTTCGCACCGGTCTCCTGACCGCGCACGTAACTTCATTAGGTTTTATCACGATCTCAGTTCATTATTATCTTGAGAAGAAAGGTGCCATACTGGGGTTGAGTTTTTCACAACGTAAAAATGTTTTTGCCTAAATTCGTTATTAACAACAAGTTTATAGACTGCGCAAATGTGTCCATTTTTAGGAGGATCGAAAATTAAGCAAGTTTGAGAGAAAGTCAAACGTATCTATTTGAATTTATTGAAAAAAAGGAAAGGCATTAAAGGAAAATTCACTTGACAAACCCACGTAAAAGGACTACTATACGAATATCGATCAACTACTGCTGCGTGCCCGGCAAGCGTGGACCAGAGTTCGTCAGGTCGGCTGAATTGCAGAGCCCGCCGCACAAATCCCTGCCCTTCGGGCTGGACGTTCCGGTGGCATGGATTCAGGATTTTGACTCATACCACTTCGTGGCACTATGTAACCCGGAGGTCAGTGGTTCCCTGGGCTGACCGTCAGGGCAGGCGAATCCACTCCCCGCTACCTTAACAATAGACACTCGTAAGAGTGTCTATTTATTAACCTTAAGTAATTGACGTAGATAAGGTTTGGAATTCTCGGGCAGCCCTCCCTCCAACCTCTTGTCATTGGTGGGTTTTCAGCCCACCCTACAAATTGATTCGTTATCCGGGTTCGTGAAGTTGTCAACTGGTATTAAGCCTGTCTATAAATCGCACCAAAACGCGGCGCTGATCCCCCCTCCGTTACGATCCTCCCTGGCCTAAGGAACTGGGAAATAATCGATGCATTTCTTCCTCACTCAAATGGAAGAAAGAGCGCAGGTGGTCTTTTTCCAACGCCGGTTTATCGATTAGGATTTGCCGCACGTATGCCACGTTGAATTCCCAGGTGCCGAAGGCTGCGCGTTTGGGCCATCGTTCCAGCTGCCTCGGCATTTCCGATTCGATCTCTGCGATCATCGCATCATAAATGGGCAGCAATCGCTCCGGCCGAAAATACGTATTTGTGTACATCGCGTAGCGTGTGATAAATTTCTCCCGAAACTGATCATTCTTTATCAAGTTCACGTGCAAGGTGGTATTTATCCAATCAAAACAACCCATGCCAATTGGATCAAATATTTCCTGGATGTTGTTCCAGGTATATGTCGACTCAAATAACGCCCAGTCCATGTCGTAAAGGATCCAGCGCCATTTGCCCCCATTCTGATCGCGCCAGTACTTGATGTTCCCGTTATCCGTGTTTCCAAAATAACTTTCAATTACCAGGTAATCGATCAGGTTGTCAATATCGATTTGCGAAGCCACATAGTCGTAGTATTCCTGGTTTTTTAAATCATGCGTTTTTACATATCGGATCAAAGCGTTGTACGCTTCGTTGCTCCCAGCCAGGGCTTTGCCGTTCCAAACAAGGATATCCACCTGGTCGGGATCCACCCCGTAATAGCTTGCCAGATAATCTTCATTCACTTTTTCGCGAATGGCGTACAGCCCCCAGTATTCCCCATTGATGTAGACCACGCAGTATCTCGAATCCATGGCATCAACATCAATGACGTGTTTAACAGCCTTGTGAATAAACGCGTCCCGGATCTTGGTCCTGTTTGAATCCTGCCCGGAGGTATGCAGAATGAAATTCTTGAACGAGGTCATTTCATTTCCATCGAAAAGCGGGTAATTGATTTCTTCGGTGCCATATTCCTTTCTCAAGTGCACAGCGAGTGATTTTTGCGGGTCTTTTCGGCTATATCCGCCAAAGATATCCAACCCGGCGTCGAAAGACAATGCCAGCAGCCCATCCGTTTCGTAAAATTCAATATGCACAGGCACTTCAGTACCCAGGTACGGATTTTGATAAATACCTTTTCCCCCGAATAATAGCCCGGGTTCAGTAGAGAGCGCAATGATCGGCAAATCATGCTCAACACCCACGACGTAAGTACGCGTGGTTACAATTGACGGCAGCTGTCCATCAACGATTGCGACCGCGCGAACGGTTTTGGAGGAATCGATCAGGATCGGTTCTTCATAGAGAATTGCTGAAGAGGTGGGCACAGACCCGTCCACTGTGTAAAAAATGTCCGCGCCCTCTTCCGCGGTGAGCGACAACTTTTGCCCATCTGTAGTTTCTCCGCCCGCGAGTGAGAACTGGACGGGGGCTGAATAACGGGTGGCGTAATCCGTGGCATTGGTTTCACCCGGCGTTGGTGTTTCAAAAAACACCCTCTCCCCTTTAATGTTCAGACCGCTGGACATGTTTTGTTCAAGCAGACCGGTCTCAAAGACCTGTGGGTCCTCACAATCGACGTCGCAAAGAAACAGGGTCTCTCCAGAAGCGCTCAAGGAAAATGGCACATGGCTGCCGGCGCCGACTGTACCAACCTCTTCATCCGCGAAAAAAACGGCATACCCGCGCGCCGGGAGAAGATAATCCGTAAAGACGAAACTCGGTCCCTGCTCCAAATCCTTGCTGAGTGTGTAACCTTTTAGGTTAATCGCCTGGTTTGTGTTGTTCCTCAGCTCGATCCAATCGTAATAATTCCCATCGGCATCAGCCAGGAATGACACGTTGCGTGCCATCACTTCATTAATTGCAACATCCCACACCTTGCTTGAGGGTTTCAGCTCTTCTTTGTAGCCATGCGTGGTGTTTTCTTTTCCCGGTGTCGGCTCAGAGAAATAGACCCATTCTCCGTCCTCAACGCCCCTTGAAATATCCTCAATCAAAGGATCAACGGGCAGCTCAACCAGTACTTCACTGTAGTGGTTGGAAATGACCAGCGTCTCGTTTTCGGTCAGGCGGAAATTGGTGTGAATATTTTCGGATACCTTATCTTTTCCGGAAGCATAAATTAACAAGTAAGCTCCTGGCGCGATCTCAATATCTGGAAACGCCCATTTCCGGAGATCCGTTTTGTCGTCTGAAAAAAACAACTGCGCCAGCGAGAATGGCTCGGGGCTGTCATTAAACAATTCCACCCAATCAACAAAATCTCCATCCTCGTCGTAGAGCACCGATCGATTATCGATCATGTATTCAGTGATCCTCAAGGGAGATTCTATGTAAGTGGTAAAATCCGAGCTTTCCTGTCCATCCTCACCGTTCTTCTGGTTTGGCGTGGGATGGTTGAAATAGAGCCACACACCATCTTCATTCATTCCGAAGGAAATATCGCTATTCAAAGGCGGAAGCACGATTTCCGAAATCAAGGTACCGAGCGCAGAAGTAAAATACAACGTTTCGCCAAGTTCAGCATTCAATTTAAAATTCAAATGTAAATTTCCAGCGCTGTCCTTTTCATCCAGGCCTGACGCGTAGACGATCTTGTATTCCTTTGGACCGATCTCGAAATCCGGGAACACCCAGTTCATGGGCTCATCTATGTTTGTCGATAGTCCCGCATTTTTAAGGTTGATGACCTCATCGCCCGAATTGTAAAACTCGATCCAATCCGAGCTAAAGCCAAACCCATCCAGGATCGTCAATGAATTGGATGACATCACCTCGGTGATTACAACTTTTGTTTGTTTCTGGATATAGGAATTTTTGTTTTTGATTTCGAGTTGTTTGAGTTCTATTTCAGCCGCGATTCGATCTTCCATTGCAGCCATGCCAAAAATAAACCCGGCGATTAATCCGAATCCAAGAATTACGATAAGAATCCTGGAAAAAAGCGAGACGGGTTTTCCCATTTAATGATCCTAAACGGCAAAATCACCATCATAACCGAGCATCGCCACCGAATTTACATGCTCGATTTTTCCGATCCTGTTCACGATACTGGCGGTCTTTTTCTTATCCCTGATCTCAACCGTCAATTCATAATTGTCACCGCTAAGCGATTTGGATTTCAAGTGATACCCGCTTACCTCACTCTCAATTACCTCAAAAACCTGATCATTGGCTTCTTCTGTCTGGTAGGAAATCACCAGTAAATAGGGCATTTTCACGGTTGATATTTTGGCAAACACAAACAAAATGATGCCGATGACCACAGTCGAAATCAAGGCCAGCATCCAGAGACCAGCCCCGCAAATGATCCCAGTGCCGACAGCCCAGAATAAATACGCCAGGTCAATCGGATCTTTGATGGGCGCGCGGAATCGGACGATTGACAGAGCACCCACCATGCCCAGGGACAGGATGATATTGCTCGAGATCGCCAGGATGATGGATGCGGTGATCATTGTCATGGCGATCAATGTCAAGTTAAAGGTCTTTGAATACATCACGCCCTTGTAGCTGGTGCGGTAAATGATGAAAATGAACAGGCTTAATACGAATGACAATAGCAGCGCAAATGCGATCGTCATCACGGATAGATCAGTTAAAGTAAAATCAACATTCTCAATAATCTGTTCCCAGGTCATAGTTCTTCCTTTCTTTCTACATTCCGATTACACAACACATCGCGTACTTTGATAATGCCTGCCATTGAAGGTTTTCTACGTGGATAATATTCCGGATGATATCAGGGAAATACCCGGTATTTTTTACTTCAAGAATAATCTGATCATGCGGAATGACCGAGACCTTATACCCGTTGGAAAACAGGTGTTTTTGATTGACCCCTGCCTTAAGTTGGGAATCAAAAGTGATCCGCACATCACCATATTTATAGGTGAACGCTTCCCGGCGATATTCAACCACTACCCTCGGGCGTAAGTTCTTAGTTCGATAATTGAGCAGAAAATCATTCGCTACGCCATCCTCTTTGGTAATCAAAAAGCCCGCATCGCCATTAACAAGTGACTCGTATTCTTCCTTGGAAATTGGCAGGTGTGTTTTTTCAGTAAGATTATTCCTTTTGATCTTCCTTTCCAGCTTGATGACATTTGATTGGTTATTGTAAACACGAAGCCTGAATTTCTTCCGGTCACTGGTCCCTCTCAGCTTGTCGAACAACGCACTTTGATCATAGTCATCAAAGTATAGACTCGAAACCAGGTATCCCCCCTCCGCATCACTGTAAGAGTCACGTTGACAGATGCTGCTCAATTTGCTCGCCATGATGTTTTTTTGATGCAAGTTGATCAGGAACTTGAACTCGTTTCTATACATGATTTACAGTATACAACGATTAAATAACGCGTGGCAGGCCTGTTCCTGTTTTAAAATTCAACGGAAAAAAAACTCCAGCGGATACCCCCTCATCCGCAGTTAAACAATTTCTTAGTTCCGGATAAATATTGCTGGTCTTGATATACAATTGGATATACTCGATCACTTGTAATATTTCCACGAAGCAGAGAATTCGTTTTAGATGTCCGCCTTCCTTGACTGCCTTTTTTATTGGTTCCAATACTTCTCGACAATGAGTATCCCCCTAATCCACCAGGCTTGTGTTTGTAAGTAAAAAGGAGATGACCATGAAAGTGATCATAGTTGGCGCGGGGCAGATGGGCGGCGGAATCGCCCAGGTGCTGGCGTCCATCGGGAAGACTGTCTACCTCAACGATATCAACCCAGACCTGGTAGCTAATCGGCTGACCTTCATCGATGGCATTCTCACCAAAGATGTGAATAAGGGCAAGATCACCGGGGAGCAGAAGGCTGCTGCCTTGCTCAATCTGCATCCTTCCACCAACCTGGCTGACGCCAAAGAATGCGACCTGGTCATCGAAGCTGTGAATGAAAACATGGCGTTGAAAGCCGAGATCTTCAGCAAACTGGATAAGATCACCCCGCCTGCCTGCATCTTCGCGACAAACACTTCCTCATTACCGATCACAAAGATCGCCTCATTTACCAACCGCCCTGATCAGGTTATCGGGATGCACTTCGCGAACCCCGTCCCGGTCATGAAACTGGTGGAAGTCATCCGCGGAGAAAAAACCTCTGATGCGACCTGCGCCTTTGTGCGCGACCTCGCCATCGAGATGGGCAAGACTCCCGTCGAGGTGAAGGACGTGCCCGGATTCGTCGCCAACCGGGTGCTGCAGGTGATGATCAATGAAGCCGTTTACTGCCTCTCGGATGGCGTGGCGAGCGCGGAGGGCATCGATACGGTTATGAAACTGGGCATGAACCACCCCATGGGACCGCTGGAGCTGGCGGACCTGATCGGGCTTGATACCGTCCTCAGCATCCTGGAGGTTATGTACGCCGGTTACGGCGATCCCAAGTACCGCCCGTGTCCATTATTGCGCGAGTACGTGGATGCCGGCCGGCTTGGGCGCAAGAGCGGGCGCGGCTTCTACGAATATGGCAGCGGCTGACTGGCTTAATACGAAGGATAGGATGATTCAGCGGCAGCTTTGAGCACCGGGAACCTTCCTTTGGCAAGAACGATCGGAGCGGACAATATGGCACGGGTTATTTCAACTGAGCAGCTCGGGGGGCTTGTTAAGGATGGCGACGTGGTTGCCACCGATGGTTTCGTGGGCACGGGTTTCGCCGAGGAGGTTGCCATTGCCCTGGAAGACGCCTTCCTGCGCACCGGGCACCCGCGCGATCTGACCCTCGTCTACGCAGCCGGCCAGGGGGATGGAAAGGCCCGCGGCCTCAATCACTTCGCCCAACCTGGTATGGTGCGGCGCGTGATCGGGGGGCATTGGGGGCTGGTGCCCAAACTCCAGGCGCTGGCGATACAAAACGAGATCGAAGCCTACAACTTCCCGCAGGGCGTGATCTCGCACATGTTCCGCGATATCGCCGCGAAAAAGCCGCGCACCATCACCCATGTTGGATTGAACACCTTCGTGGATCCGCGCCTGAGCGGCGGAAAGATCAACTCCCGCACGCAGGAAGAACTGGTGGAGCTCGTAACCTTTGATCAACGCGAGTACCTGGCGTACAAACTGCCGCGAATCGACGTCGCCATCATCCGCGGCACCACCACCGATCCCGCCGGCAACATCACCATGGAAAAGGAAGCGCTCACGCTCGAGGGGCTATCTGTAGCGATGGCTGCCAGGAATTCCGGCGGGCTGGTGATCGTACAGGTTGAGCGGCTTGCCGCGAAAGGCGCGCTCCATCCGCGGCAGGTAAAAATCCCGGGGATATTGGTAGATTACATCGTCGTGGCGCAACCCGAAAATCATAGTCAGACCTTCGCCACCCAATACAACCCGGCGTACTCGTGCGAGGTCATCGCGCCCCTTGACGCGCTACCCATCCTGGAGCTGGACGAGCGCAAGGTTATCGCGCGCCGGGCAGCGTTTGAGCTATGCGCGGGCGACGTGGTCAACCTGGGCATCGGCATGCCTGAAGGCGTTGCCGCGGTGGCGGCTGAGGAAGGGCTGCTTGACCGCATCACGCTCACCACCGAACCGGGAACCATCGGAGGGGTGCCCGCCGGTGGGTTGGATTTCGGCGCCGCTTCAAACATGGAAGCGCTGATCGACCAACCCTATCAATTTGATTTCTATGACGGCGGCGGGCTGAATATCGCGTTCCTGGGGCTTGCCCAGGCTGACCGGCACGGAAACCTGAACGTCAGTAAATTCGGCAGCCGCCTGGCAGGCGCAGGCGGATTCATCAACATCAGCCAGAACGCCCACAAAGTGGTCTTCATGGGCACTTTCATGGTCGGCGAGGCATCCATCCGCATCGGCGATGGCGAACTCCACATCGACAGGGACGGACACCCCTGTAAGATCGTGGAGCATGTGGAACATATTACCTTTTCCGGTCAGAATGCCATTCAAAACCAACAGCATGTGCTGTTCGTCACCGAGCGGGCTGTATTTCAACTTGCGCCCCAGGGTCTTGAACTGATCGAGATCGCGCCGGGTGTTGACCTGCAAAAAGACATCCTCGCGCAGATGCCCTTCACCCCGCTGATGCACCCGCCGATCGCGCGCATGGACGCGTGCATCTTCCAGCCTGGGCGAGTGGGCCTGGCTGATTGCCTGAAGACACGCTGACCGGTGCTGACTCCAAAAATTCCTCACCAGGTACCTGGAGCAACCTTTTACAATTCTCACACCGCTTAATATCAATCATATATAATTCATTATTATTGAGACGACTTACTTTAATTCTGCGATCGTAAGTGGAGGGCAGTTGAATCCATACCGGAAAGAATATCGATGGGCAGATCTCTTTGCGATGGTTCGAAACCTGAGTAAAGATGCGGAAATTTGCCCGGATGATTTTCGCGGTCGCACAGTCGTTATTACAGGCGCGACCTCTGGAATTGGACTTGCGGCAGCGAGAAAATTCGCCTCGCAAGGCGCGAACCTGGTATTGGTCAATCGCAATGAAAAGAAATCTGTTGAATTATGTGAGTCTTTACGAACCGAATATCACACCGCGTGTGAGTATATCCTGGCAGATTTTTCAAGCCTATCAGACATCCATGTGGCAGCGCAGCGCTTGTCGAACCTTGAGAGAAACATCGATGTCTTAATCCACAATGCCGGTGTCTACATCACCCAAAAGACGTTTACACAAAACGGCATCGAATCAGTTTTTCAGACGAATTATCTCAGCACTTTCATCATCACCCATACGATTCGCGAGAAGTTGAAAAAACAGAACTCAGGGCGGATCCTTTATGTAAATTCCGAAGCGCACCGGTTCGCCTGGCTCGGATTATACCTGGATGACCTGCGCTGGGATGAGCACCGGTATTCCGGACTCATGAGTTATGGATCAGCCAAAATGGCGCAATTGCTTTCTATGTTAAAATATGCCGAGTATTTTCAAGATACCGGTGTCACAATAAACGCCATGCACCCTGGAAATGTGAGGACCAACAGCGGTCAAAATAACAGCCAGGCCTACAAGTTCTTCAAACGAATCCTGGTGGATCAGACCGCCCGACCGATAGACCTGCCAACCGAGGCGATCTATTACCTGTGTGTCTCGAAAAACGTAGCAGCCATGTCGGGAAAATTTTTCAATCTGACTACCGAAGAAACACCAGCCCCTCCCGCTTTGGATAAAGCAGCGGCGGAGAGGTTGTGGAATATCAGTCTCAAAATGAGTGGTTTACATGAAAACTGAAAATAAAAAAGTTGTGATCGTTGGCACAGGCATGGCCGGTTTGACAGCAGCAGCGTATTTGGCCAGGAATCATTACGAGGTGGTTCTGCTTGAAAAGAATGATCGAACCGGGGGATTATTGGGCACTTTTGAAAAGAATGGTTTCCGCTTTGACACCGGACCCAGGGCTCTGGTAAATTCCGGGATCATAAAACCCATGCTGCATGACCTTGGGATCCAGTGCGAATACCTGGGTAACAGGATATCGATCGGCATCGAAGATCAGCTCTTGCAGATCAAGGAACTGGATGACATTTACAAATTTCAGGACCTGCTGATTTCGCTCTACCCTGAAAGCAAGGACGAGATCAAAAGCATCATCCAAAAAATGTACCAACTGGCCGAATACACACGGGTACTCTACGAATTTGACAATCCGAGTTTCAGCAACCGTATGCAAGACAAAGATTACATATTTAAGGAACTCCTCCCCTGGCTGGTCAAATTCCTGCGCGCCAATCAGAAGCTTAACAAGTTCAACATGCCCATGGAAACCTTCATGAAGCGCATGACCGGAAACCAGGCATTGATCGATATCATCACCCAGCATTTTTTTAGAAAGACGCCCACCTATTTCGCGCTGGGATATTTCTATGTTTACATGGACTACTTTTATCCAAAAGGTGGAACAGGTTCTATCAATACGCTGCTCAACGAAAAAAATCTTGAACTGGGTGTAAAGGTTCAGTTGAACACCAACATAACAGAAGTGGTTCCGGCTGAATCATTGCTTATCGACTCGCGAGGCGGAAAGTATCCTTACGATAAGCTGGTATGGACAGCTGACCTAAAAACCCTGTACCGCAGCATCAACGCGGTTGGGTTGGATCCTGAGACCGCAAGGGAGATCGAGGCAGACGCGCAACGCGTGCTTTCCTCCAAAGGCGCCGAGTCGATCTTTATGATCTACCTGGCGGTGAACCGGCCTCTGTCCTTCTTCCGTGAGAAAGGCGGCGAGCATTTGTTCTTTACCCCTTCACGGCAAGGACTGGGGGAGACGCATTTAAAAGAAAAAGAACGCCTGCTTGAAAACTTCAGTCTCAGATCCAGGGATGAGGTTCTTGCCTGGCTGGATAAATACATTAACTTGAACACCTACGAAATCTCGGTCCCTGCGCTGCGGGATGAGACACTCGCCCCCGAGGGACAAACGGGTGTGATGATCAGCTGCCTGTTCGATTACGAAGTGTTCAAGAAAGTGGAAGAATCTGGATGGTATGAAGAATTCAAGGATATCGTTGAGAGCCGAATTTGCGAATTAATCTGCCGGACGCTCTACCAGGGTATGACCCGGGATGTCTTATTCAAGTTTTCGGCTTCACCGATCACGGTGAGCAAACAATCCGGTAGCTCCGAAGGCGCGGTCACCGGTTGGTCATTTGAGAAAGAACCGCCTGTCATCAACCGATTGAAAGACATCCCAAAGTCCGTGCTCACCCGGATCCCGAACGTGTACCAGGCAGGTCAATGGGCGTACGCACCTGCCGGTGTACCGATCGCGATGTTGACAGGCTGGTACGCATCGCAAGCCATACTCAAACTATCGAAGAAGAAATGAACTGCTCGGTCGCATTCGCATCGCATATGAATGATCCTCGCTTTTTATAACGCGATCAGAATACCGGGAAAGAACCTGCAGTTAATAGAGGTACGTTGACCTCCAGCCAATCCCTGCTTTCCTTTTGTACCTGACGAGGTCGGGAGCTGACATAATGTTCGTAAAAATCGTGATAATCGCATTTTTGGTATTGGAATTCACCAATGTCGCGGCGCTATATTTTATGCCCGGCACAAGAAAAGCCAACGCGGTTGGGGTATTCTCAGCCTGGGAGCAATCAAGACTCTACCCTGAAATTCATGATTTTATTAAGTACCTGGTGTACTGGGTAGCGGGTACAAAATTGATCTTTCTCCTGCTGTTAGGTGTAATCGTGATCTATGGCAGCCCTGAGTTGCAGCGATACAGCCTTATTGCCCTGTTCATCGCGACTTTAACATTTTATTGGCGGTTATTCCCGCTGATCCGAAAGATGGACCGCAGCGGTCAGATTACCCCCCGGAATTACTCCATCATCCTGGGAGTGATGATTTTCGCGATGGTCGCATTGTTTGCTTTTGTCGCTTTTGTATAGTAATTTTTTCGGGGGTTATGCAGGCAGACGTTTAGAAATTTTATTTCGTTTTCTTACAAAAAGATTGTTGGCAAGGATTCCGATCCCTGGTCTCACCTGCCATTGGTCAAGTTATTTACCAGACCAGTTGATTGAGAAGTTTAACAATTTCTCCTACCCAGATAAAACTTAAGTTGAAAGAGGGCACAACGATGCCGATCCTTGGATCGCACCCCACTGGCGCACGAGTCATTAGAGATGCTGAAAACCACTGACTACCCTGGGTAAAAATGAGATTGACGCGCAATATCATTGACGGTAAGATTACCACATGAAAACACAAACTTTAGCACCTGATCAAGTTGAAGGTCTTATCAGCTCCCTCAAATCCCGCTTTGAGAAGAACCTGCGCCGTCATGACGGGATCACATGGACGGACGTTCTCGCCAGGCTGGAACCGAATCCCGAAAAACTATGGTCGCTCAGTGAGATGGAAAGAACGGGCGGAGAGCCGGATGTCGTCGGGCGCGATCCAGATACCGGTGAATTCATTTTCGTTGATTGCGCTCCTGAATCTCCCGCCGGCCGAAGGAACCTGTGTTACGACCGTGAAGCCCTGGATTCGAGGAAGGAATTCAAACCCGGGAGCAGCGCTGTTGAAATGGCAACGGACATGGACATTGAACTGCTTTCCGAAGCAGAATACCGCCACCTGCAGACGCTCGGGGAATTTGATCTCAAAACCTCCAGCTGGATAAACACCCCCCTTGAAATACGAAAACTAGGCGGTGCGCTTTTCGCGGATCGCCGGTATGACCACGTTTTTGTCTACCACAACAGCGCGCCTTCATATTACTCCTCCAGGGGGTTCCGGGCATCGCTCAAAGTCTGATAAAAAAACCAGAGCGGGCGAAAGCAGAAATAATCGGGGCTGCTCATAAGACGGAATGGTTTAGATTGGTGCAGCACAACCGGGCGGTCTTGTAACAGCGCCAGGTATCCCCATTTACACCCCATTTTTCGTTTTTCGTGCACTTGACAGCCCCAATTTTCTATATGACAATTCGCAAATCAATTGAACCGAGAAAGGTTACATATGAAAAAACACACATGGATAATCCGACTAATGATCTTAAGCCTCGCGGTGTTTCTATTCACCTCCTGCGGAGCGCAACCGACACCGGATATGAACCTCATCGCCACACAACTGGCCGGGACGATCTACTCTGAATTAACCGCCACTGCCCTGGCGCAGCCTACGGCCACCCCCACAATGCAGCCGACCAAGACCCCGGTCCCGCCCACACCCGAGACCCTGCCCACCGCAACTCTTGCTGCGCCAACCCAGGCGGGCGTATCACCCTATATCGTTTCCACCGGTCCGGACAACTCGAAATTTACCGCTGATATCACCATCCCCGATGGAACCGTTGTGGATCCCGGCGATATGTTCGATAAGACCTGGCAGTTCGAGAACACCGGCACCACCACATGGACCCGCGCCTACACCCTGCGGTACATCGAAGGAAACCTGCTTGGCAGAGACGGCACAACTTCGGACAACATCACCGTCGATGTCAAACCGGGTAAACTTGGAGAGGTCACGATCCAATTTACCGCACCGAAAGACTCAGGCACATATTCCAGCACCTGGAAGCTTTACAACGCCGAAGGCCTGCCATTTGGCGAATTTGTGACCATCAACATCACGGTCAGGTAAAGAACCACGGTTCATCCACCCGGCAGATAAGCCATCCGATCAACTCCCACCTCCAATCACCGCGGTTTGGAAAGGACTTTGCAGCATAAGAATCTATAATCCGTCCTCAAGGACGGATTATAATTGTCCCTGTTACCCATCGCTGCCAGGGTTGTTATCAAACTTCATGCGAGTAACCCCACACGGCATCGAAGACATCACTTCAAAGGAGATTGGCGATACCCGATCACGAACGGGTATCCCATGTTACTCATCATGGATGAAAACAACCTGATCAGTCACATCGACCGGCTGCGCACGGCTTTTACAAACGGAAAAACCCTGCCGCTTGATTGGCGTCGGCAACAATTGAAAGCACTGAAACGCATGTTTACCGAGCGCAGCCAGGACCTGGAACGCGCCCTGTATGAAGACCTGCGGAAAAGCGCTGTTGAGTCGCATCTCACCGAAATCGGACTGCTGCTGCGCGAGATCGACCACGCGCTAAATGAATTGGATAAGTGGGCGCGTCCGCTCAAGACAAGCACTCCCATCTTTCTTCAACCGGCGAAGTCGCAGGTGATATTCGAGCCTTTCGGCGTATCCCTGATCATGGGCGCGTGGAACTACCCGCTTCTGCTCACCCTAGGTCCGTTGATCTGCGCCATCGCCGCGGGGAATGCCGCGGTGATCAAGCCACCGCGCACCGCCAGGGCAGCCTTCCAGGCGATGGCAGCCATCCTTCCGCAATACCTGGATGCCGATGCCTTTTTTGTGATCGGTGACGACACCCCCAATGACCTGATCCTTAAGCAGCGGTTCGATAAGATCTTCTTCACCGGCAGCGCCGTCACAGGAAAAATCGTAATGCAGGCGGCGGCCAACCACCTGACCCCGGTGACACTGGAGCTGGGCGGCAAGAGCCCGGCGATCGTCGAACGATCTGCCAACCTGAAAGTTGCCGCGTCCCGCATCGCGCAGGGGAAGTTTTTCAACTCGGGTCAGACCTGCGTCGCGCCGGACTACATCCTGGTCGAGGAAAGCATCGCCGATGACCTGGTTGCGGAACTGGTGGCGGCGCTGAGGAAATTTTTCGGCCCGGATCCTTTGATCAGCCCGGATTTCTCGCGCATCATCAACACCCGGCAATTCGACTCCATCATTAAGTATCTTGAGGATGGGGAGGTTGTGCACGGCGGCGAGTGGAAGCGTGAAGAGCTCTACATCGCCCCGACGATCCTCAGGAACCCCGCGCCGGACTCATCTGTTATGCAAAATGAGATCTTTGGACCGATCCTGCCGGTGCTGATAGTCAAAGATATTGAGGAAGCGCTTGTCTTTATCACCCAGCGGGAAAAACCTCTGGCTTTGTACATCTTTTCTGAAGATAGGTCGGTGGTGAACAGGATCTTAAGCGGCTCCTGTTCTGGCGGGGTTTGCGTCAATGAGACCGTCAATCACGTGACCGTTTCCGGGCTGCCCTTTGGCGGGGTCGGCAACAGCGGTATGGGCAAATACCACGGCGAATGGGGTTTCCGCGAGTTTTCTCACGCGCGCGCAGTGTTGGACCACGAAACGACATTTGACCCGCAGCTGCGCTACCCGCCGTACAACGCGCAGAGCGCCAACCAAATGAAAAAGTTAATTTCACTACAGCTCCCTTCCGCCCTGGATGGCGCGACGCGCTGGTTGACAAGGAATCTTGGCAATTTGCTGCTGCGGATGATCAAATAAACCTTCCAGGACTGTTATAGAGATCACCGGATCCTATGCGTTGACGCGCGGGGTTGGCGATTATGTTGACTATCGGAAATTCCAATTACATCGTCGAATTAATTTTTATGATGATGTTTAAGGATCCAGGTCATCGATTGAGACAGCCAAACGGGGGTTTTACTGATATAATGAAGACACACGGACTCCAGATTCGCGCTTGATTCATACCGCCATTCTGAATCGAATGGCGGTATCTTTTTTCAGCCACAGTTGGGATGATCCCGCGGGAACCGATTAATCGGTTCATCTGGTTTTTTTCACCAAAGAAAGAGGAAAAATGGAAGCAAAGTTGTATGTTGGTAATCTGTCTTATGAAACGACAGAGGATAAACTGCGCGCAGAATTCTCCGAAGCCGGAGTAGTAGAAGCTGTTGACATGATCATGGACCGCGAAACAAGGCGTCCAAAAGGTTTCGCCTTTGTCACAATGAAGACGCAGGCCGAAGCTGAAAACGCGATAAAAATGCTGAACGGTAAGATGGTTGATAACCGCGAGCTCAAAGTGAACATTGCCAAGCCGCGCGAGGATCGTCCTCAGAAATACGACAACAAAAGACGCTGGTAACGCAACAACTCCACCCCCATTTCTGGAAGCAATCATGCCAGAAAATAGAGGAAGATAGAGAAAGGAACATGTGATGGATTTTCACATCGGTGAAAAAGTCATACATAGTACCTTTGGGATCGGCGAGATCGCAGCCATTGAGGAGATGGAAATAAATGGTCTCCCGGTGGAATGCTACCTGGTTCGCGTCTCCGAAATGACCGTTTACGTTCCGGTGAATAGCGCTTACCAGAACAGCCTGCGGACACCGACAGCAGCGCCTGAATTTCTAAAGACCGTGGAAATCCTCTCCAGTCCAATTGAATCCCTGGCAGAGGATCGTCTCCTGCGGAAGAATCATCTAATGACGCTTCTAAGAGACGGCCGCCTTTCCTCCATTTGCGAGGTCGTCCGGGACCTTCACTCCTACCAGCAAAAATTTAAGCTGAACGACCAGGAAAAGAACATCCTCGAGCAGGCGGTCAAGTCCCTGTTGACAGAATGGACCCTCTCACTTGAGATCCCGAATCACGAGGCCACCCTAACAATGGAGAGCCTGCTGAATAGCGACTCAAATTAATCTTGTAGGTTCAATCTTTACACCGTTTAACGACCGGTAGAGCCGCACGAAAAATACAGCTTTTAAAGACCCCTGGTGAACCAGCCACAATTGGCGGGAATCGGCTACAGGGGTCTTTTCTTTAATATTGTCAAAAATCATTTTCGAGTCCGATAAATTTGCTATACTATTTTCACGAATTCTCACTCATTTTGGAATTGGAGGACGCTATGCATCTATCAGAAATTGTGTGGTGGATCTATACGACATTAATCGCGCTTGTGGCTGTGTTTTTCCTCATCTTTGCCTACCTGGTGAATGAGAAAGGAAAATGAGATGGAAAAGGCTGAACGAAGATGGCTTTATATTTTGATCGTTGTATTTGTGATCGTCAACGCAGTCACGCTGTCCACCCTCATCCCCTGGCAGAGCTGGCAAATCTGGCAGGACCCCGAACCCGCGCAGGTAGTCAAAGTCGCTTATGCCGATAACATTATCAGCATGGATACCCCGGTGCAAATCAAAACCGGCGAGTACGTGCAATTTTCGGCGACGACCAGCGATGTAACCTACGGTTTCGGTGTGTTCCGCAAAGACAACAGCCTGGTTTTTCAAATGCAGGTGCTGCCCGGGCGTGAAAACAAGATGACCTGGAAATTCGACGAACCCGGCATGTACGATGTGAGGTCCACCGAGTATTCCGGACCGAAACATTCCGACATGGTTGTGCGCGACGCGCTCGAAGTCAAATAAGCGGGAGGACATAATGGTAAAACTTGGTTGGAGTGAAAAATGGACGCTGCGCTTCGCGGTGGTTGCTCTCCTGTTCCTGGCGCTTTCAGGGTTCGAGGGCATGTTAATGCGCGCACAACAATATGATATCACTTCCCTGCGTGGGATGGAGGCGATCCTCAACAACCTCCGCCCCGGGGGAGCTGATCCGACGACAGCCGAACTATATTACGCCATGCTCACCGCCCACCCGATCGTGGGCATTTACGGCTTCATATACATGGCGGTTTTTGGCGCGTTTTATTTCCTGGTTCCCTTCCTGGTCGGCAAACCGGTCAGGCACCCGAAACTGGTTCTGGTTAACTTTTGGTTGCAGATTATCGGCGTGATGACATGCTGGGCATCCGGATTCTTTGGCTTGTTCAACGCCATGTATACCCTGTATTGGCCGCTGCCAGTTTCCTTTGACCGGGTGCCTGTAGTCGGCAGCATTTTCTTCATGCTCGGCGCGGCAGCCATCATGGTGAACATTCTGCTCTTCTCGTTTAACATCTTCAAAACGGTGTTGAGCAAGAATGGCGATGGTTCCTACACCCTGGGGCAATTCCTCCGGGCAGCGTTCGGCATTCCACGGTTGATGAAGTTGTTCGGCAAGGAAGACAGGAAAGCGGTCAATCTCGACTACAACGGTATGCCGGTTTTCATCGTGGCGGTTGCGCGCGGGTCGATCGACACGGTGATCAACGCCATTGTCCTGCTGCTGGCCGGTGTGCTGATTCTGGTCTACGGTCTGTTTGCCCTCTTCGGTCACCCGCTTAATCCGCTGGCGATTGACGCGCTAATCTATAAAAACCTCTACTGGTGGGGGCTAGATATGGTAGCGGACGGCAACGCGCTGATGTACACCGCCGGCGTCTGGTACCTGCTGGTACCCCTGCTTACCAAGCGCCCGCTCTTCGGCGCCAACGTGGTCAAGACCGTCATCATGGTCGACCTGCTGGTTTCGATGGGTGTTTGGAGCCATCACCTGCTGGGAGATGCCTCGCAGCCGATGTGGATGAAGATCCTCTCCGGTCAGTTCATCACCTGGGGAGAATACTTCACCATGGGGCTTACCATATTCGTTTCGCTCATGACGATCTGGAAAGCCCGCCCGATCAAATTGTCACCTCCGCTCAAGTTCGTTCTCGGGTCGATGTTCGGGTTTGTGATGGGCGGCATCGCGGGCTTGATCCAGGCGAACGTGGGGCTCAACGTGGTCTTCCACAATACCCAGTGGGTGGTCGCGCTTCACGCGCACACCTTCCTGATCACGGGCGTGGGAATGATGTTGTTCTCGGTGATCTACACGCTCATCCCCATGTTGACCACGCTGGAGTTCAAGTACCAGAAACTGGTCGACTGGCACCTGTGGTTGTGGCTGATCGGTTCCGTTTCGATGGCGTACGCGATGGGCATGGCTGGATCAAAAGGCATGCTGCGCCGCACGCTGTACACCGCCGGCGAATTCACCCCGTACACGCTGGTCGCGATCATTGGCGGCACGATCCTTAGCATCAGCTTCATCCTGTTCCTGGTGAACCTTGTCGGCACACTTGGGATTAAGAATATCCTGTCAGTCGTCATCCCGGACCAATGGCAGAAGAAACCCGCCGCGGTCGAACCGGCAATAGTGTAATTCAAGATTTACTATTTCCACGATCCCAGACGACCACTCGGCGGATACCGGGTGGTCGTTTCTAATCAAATCCAGGTTTCAATATTAATAGGAAGGATCCTGTGAGTAGCTGATCATCCCTACTGGGTTTAACAAAGCCGATCATACAGCGCAATCGTGGATTTGAAGGGATGCCAATTCAAATTACTTCATGACATTTTTCTTAACTTTATGGATGGATTTCAACAGATGATTGCTTTTGTCGGAGAATTCTTGTATTATATACATAAGTATATATCCTATTTTATATAACCCCGGAGGAAAAAGAAATGGCTGGAAAAAAGGTTGTGATCGTTGGGGCAGGGTGCGCCGGTCTTTCAGCCGCGTACCAGCTCAAGAAACAGGGGGTGGATTTTGTCGTACTCGAACGCACTAAATTTGTCGGCGGACGCTGCCGCACGGAATACGAGGATGGCTACGAATTCTTCGTAGGCGCTGGCAGCACCGAACCCCAATGGGAAACCACGTTTGAATACCTCAATGACTTTGGTCTCAAGGACCGTATCTACTCGCTGGGCGGCATGCGCTTTGGATTTGTCAAGAATGGCAAGATCCACACGGTATTCCTTGGACCCGGCAAGGATTTTGTGCGCGCCCTGCCGGAAAACATCAAGTTCCTGTTCTCGGTCATCCCGTTCAAAGCCTATATCCAGCTCCTCAAAGTGATGAAACCGATCAGTAACTACCTCAAGCGCATCGATTCCAAGACCCACAATTACGAAGCCCTGTCCGAGATCTCGGATTTGAGCACCGAGGAATTCTTCCTCAAGTACGGCGCCAAAGACGCCAATGACTGGTTCGCGCACACCCTTCTGGCAATGATGGTGCTGGCGCGCCCGAAAGACATCTCCATCGCGCACCCCCTCACCCTCTTCTCCCTCATGCAGGGCATGTGCTCCATGCATGGCGGGCTGGGCATGATCAATGACGCGCTCTACGAACAGGTAAAGGACCACGTGCGCCTGAATACACCCGTCAAGAAGGTGGTCCTCAAGGATAACAAGGTGGTCGGCGTGGAAACCGAAGAAGGCTTTATCGAGGCAGACCAGGTGATCATGGGGCTGGACGCGGTGGACGTGCTGAAGACAGTTCCAGATCTTCCGGACACAATGCGCAAGCCGTTGGAAACCTGTAAATACAGTTCGACATATTACTACCAGTTCGGCCTTGAAAAAGCTCTGTTCAATAAAAAGGATACCCCCATGTACCTTATCATGCTGCCCCCCAGCACTGACAGCTTCCTGAGTTACATGTCCCTGGGCTATCCATCCGACACCAAGGTTGTGGTCACCACCCCGACCCGCGGCTGGGAAGACGCCCGTCTCGCCGGCTTAAGCCAGGAGGAGCGCAACCAGAAGGTGATCGCCGAGATCCGAAAGTTCGTACCCTTCTTCCCGGAAAAACCGGACGTCATCAAGTGTTACCGCTGGGATCGCGCGGTAAATATCGAGGCCCCCGGCCAGCACAACGCCATCAGTGATATGATCGATAATCATATGAAAGATGTCAACGGGCTTTACCTGTCGGGCGAATACCTGTTCCTGCTTGCGTGCACCGAAGGCTCGTTTTCCACCGGCAAGAAGGCGGCTGAGATGGTTGTGGATGATCTTCGCAACGAAAGGCTATAAGGTTTATGGAACTTGAGTGTGTCCTGTTAGGTCTCATCAGCATGCGCCAGGGTGTGACCGGTTATGAACTCAACCGCATCTTTACCGAGTCTACCGGGTACCTGTTATCCACCTCGCTGAGCCACATTTACCCGGCTCTAAAAAAGCTGCATGACCGCGGACTGGTCTCTTTTGAAGATGTGCCGATTAAGAACCGCCTGGCAAAGAAGATATACCGTGTGACTCCTGAGGGTGAAGCCGCGCTGCAGCAATGGTTGAACCAGCCGATCGAAGAAAAAGCCGTGGATTACAAACCGTTCTTTCTCAAGATGGCTTTTTCTCCCCTGATGTCGAAGGAGACCATCCTGCAGCACATCGACCGTGAGATAGAGCGCTTGGAATATTATCACGAAGAGAAAGAGCGTGATTTCCAGGTGGAAGCGGAATACCTGGACACACAGAAATTCGACCCGGCCAAAGCCGCCATCCTGTGGGGCGGTATCAACAACATCCTGGTGAAAACCGATGCCTTGAGGTTGGCGTGGCTGAAGAACTGGCGCAAAGAGATCGAGGACGGGATACAAAAATAAGAAAACATCTGATTACTGGTTTTCTCCTCAACGCGGGTGACCCGAATTACTGAGTATATTCCATCGAAGCGACTGTCACCCAAACCCGATCAAAATCTGGCAGGTTAAGCCCGCCAGATTTTGATTTCTTCAGATTAATGTATTTGCAGATTTTCTCGACCTCTCTTTTTATGAGGTTTTCAGGTCTTCCTCAAGTGCTTATCCGATTATTGGTTTCGACAAATATTAGCAATAATCATTTAAGCTATTGGTATTTGTTCACCTCGCTTTTTCATTGAACCGAATTATTGATTTGGAGGATAACACGTAGTAGAAGGGTAACGCTGATGGACCAATCCGGACATCTATTAACAAGGGACGAGAGGGATATCCTTGTCCTGTCCGCGCTGCACCCCAACCTGAAACATCTCAGTAATAAATAAATCGCGCAACGGTTGGGTATACCCGTCACCAGGGTGAAGACCCTGTTCCACCAGGCGTGCCAGAAGCTGGGGGCGGATAACAAAAACGAAGCGGTCCTGCTCGCGATGCGGCGGGGGGAAATAAACGTCAAGTAATTCGCCAGTTTATTCCCTCATCTGACTTGATCCAAATAACATACAGGCAAAAAAAGCAGGCGGTAAATGTTTCCGCCTGCTTTGAGAGAAACGGGTTAAGTCTAGAGAGTCGCGGCGTGACGCCCAGCCAGCATGCCAAACACCATTGCCGGCCCAATGGTTGAACCAGGACCCGGGTATGTATGACCCATGACCGAAGCCGAGGTATTGCCGGCAGCGTACAGGCCTTTGATCAGATTGCCTTTTTTATCCAGCACCCGGGCGTGTTCATCTGTCAGCAAACCGCCTTTGGTGCCCAGGTCACCTGGCCACACCTTCACCGAGTAGAACGGCGGCTTGGTGAGCGGCGCAAGATTTGGGTTTGGTTTGACGCCCGGATCACTGTAGATCCGGTCGTAAGCGCTGTCTCCCCGGTGGAAATCTTCATCCTTGCCGTTGAGCGCGAACTGGTTGAAACGCTTCACGGTCTCTTCCAGCCCGGCGGGGTCCACGCCGATCTTCTGTGCCAGCTCCGCCAGCGTATCCGCGCGCGTCATCATACCAGACTCGAAATATTCCTTCGGCTCAGCCCCCGGCAGCCCCACGCCGAACGGGTAATACTTGTGGTGGTGCTGGTCAAAGATGATGTGAGCCGGGATGGCCGGAACCTGCTGGTTGCGTTCGTACTGCCAGTGTCCGCAATCCACATAAGAAGCCGACTCGTTCATGAAACGCTTACCGGACTTGTCGACGATGATCGAGTAGGGGAACGAGCGCTCCCAGATCATGAATTGAGACACGCCCTTGTGATCAATGAAGCAGGGTCCCCACCAGGCGTCGTCCATCAGCGCGGTCTCAGCACCGATTTCGATGCCCGCCTGGATGGCGGTGCCGATGTTGCCCTTGTTCGCCACAGTCCACTCGGTGGTGATGGGGTGCGGATGATACTTCTGGCGCATTTCGTTGTTGTGCGGGAACCCACCGGCTGCCAGCACGACTGCCCTGGCGCGGATCTCGGTGCGTTTTCCATCCTTCTCCGCGAT
>CAYYBP010000021.1:0-8546 GCA_964470275.1 uncultured Anaerolinea sp.
GGTCGCCTTCTTTGATGAGTCCCATTGCCACACCGGCAACCGGGGCTTTTATGGGCACACCGGTGTCCATCAGCGCGAGGGTGGATCCGCAGACGGAAGCCATTGAGGATGACCCGTTGGAGGCCAGCACCTCAGAAACCAGGCGCAGCGTGTACGGAAAGTCTTTTTCTGATGGGATGACGGGGAGCAGCGCCCGTTCGGCCAGCGCGCCGTGCCCGATCTCGCGTCTGGATTGACCGCGCAGCATCTTCACCTCGCCGGTGGAGTAGGGCGGGAAATTATAGTGGTGCATGTAGCGTTTGGTGTCGTTCGGTGAAAGCGTGTCAATTTCCTGCGCTTCCTTGGGGGTGCCAAGGGTGGCGAGGGTGATCACCTGGGTTTCACCGCGGGTGAATAAACCAGAGCCGTGGGCGCGCGGGCTGACGACAACTTCGCACCAGATCGGGCGGATCTCGGTCAGGTTGCGGCCGTCCGGGCGTTTCCCCTGGTCCAGGATGCGGGAGCGCACGACACGTTTGTAAGCCTCTTCGAAAGCTTCCTTGTATTGGGCGATCTCTTCCGCGTTCTCCGGATCGGTATATTCAACGATGACATTCTCGCGCAGCGCGTCGATTGCATCCTGAAGTTCGTGCTTGGAATGCGGCGCGTCCAGCGCTTCGTTGATTTCAGCCGCGGCGCGGCTGCTGACCTTTTGGACCAGGTTTTCATCGAGTGAGTACAGCTGGACCTCGCGTTTGGGCTTGCCGACTTCTTTTGCCATCTGGGTTTGGGTCTCGACGATCGATTGGATCGCCTGGTGGCCAAACAGCAGGGCGGAGATCATCAATTCTTCATCGATCTCATCCGAACCCGATTCAACCATCAGGATGGCGTCGGAGGTGCCGGCGATCCTCAGGTCGAGGTCTGATTCTTCGATTTCGGTGTAGGTCGGGTTGAGGATGAATTCCCCATTCAAGTGCCCGACACGCACCGCGCCCACCGGGCCGCCCCAGGGAATGTCTGAGATCATCAACGCGCAGGAAGCGGCGTTGATCGCCAGCACATCCAACGGGTTTTCGCGGTCAGATGACAGTGAAAACATGATCACCTGCACCTCGTTGCGGATGTCTTTGTTGAACAACGGTCGCAGCGGTCTGTCGGTGAGGCGTGAAACGAGGATCGCGTCAGTTCCCGGGCGGCCTTCGCGCCGGAAGAATGACCCCGGGATGATCCCCCCGGCGTACATGCGTTCTTCGTATTCAACTGTCAGGGGAAAGAAATCCTGACCAAGGCGGGGTTCATTCCCCATGGTGGCAGCCGCGAAAACAACCGTATCGCCAAACTGCACGGTGACCGCGCCGCCAGCCTGGGCGGCGAGTTTGCCGGTTTCAAACGTCATTGGACGCCCACCGACGGTGGTGATAAATTTCTTACTTTCTGGTTTCATTACTTCTCCTAATTCTTTTTTCCCGCCTGGTTAGGAACTGAAAACTGCCGGGGACGTTTCACGTCCTCACCATTTTTCAATACCCAACCGGCGGTGCTAGTTTCCGAACCCTGGAGTTACATCAAAACGAGTAGATCATCTCTACTCGTTTTGATCTCATCTACTTGGTGCGGATGTTCAATTTTTCTGTCAGGGCGGCAAACCGTGCAAAGTCAGTCCGGCGCAAATACGCGAGAAGCCTTCTGCGCTGCCCTACCAGTTTCAGCAATCCGCGCCTTGAGGAATTATCCTGTTTGTTGGCGCGCAAGTGCTCCGTCAAATGCCGGATACGGATCGTGAGGATCGCGATTTGAACGTCAGCTGAACCGGTGTCCGTATCGTGCAGGTGGTACTCAGTGATCAATTTCTGTTTTTCTTCTTTCGTCATTCCCATGACAACTGCTCCTTAGAAAAAATATGCAAGTCGCCAGTCAGCAGGTTTCCCCGCTGACAGGTCGAGTCATTGGTTTGAATTATACCAGAGGCTGACGGGGTTGCACAGATTAGGTCTGACCGCTGTCTGCCGCGGGCAGCAGGTATCTTTTACGCAATTCCTTGCGCAGCGAATCCCTGCTTTCCGCAGAAAAAGCATCCTGGGCGCGGCGGAAAAACCTGCCCGCTTCAGGCGAGGTGGTGAGCGGGATCATTTCCTTGAGGAAATAGACCGTTTCAATTTCAGAGCGTTTCGCCAGGTGATCGATCGTGGCGAGCAGCTCGAACTGGTGCTGTTTCTCCAGGGTGATGATGAGCGGTGCGAGAAAGCTGAATATTGCCGGAAGGTTCTGGTAGTCCTCATCATCGATCAGCGGTATAAGGCCCTCGATAGCCAGCTTCACCAGCTCTGGATGTTGTGTATTTCTCCACTCGGTCAGCAGCCGCAGCCAGGTGTCTGGGTCGTCGCTGCGGAGCGTCATTGACCCGAACTTGTGCAGCGAAGGGAGCACTTCTGAATCGCCGGTGTTGGAAGACCACCTTTTGATCCGGTCGATGACATCGCTGCTGAACGTGATGGGCAGCCTGCCCAGCAATTGCGCGCCGAGCTGCCGGATCTCAACTTCCGGTTGATCCCACAGCAGGTCGATGACCTGCAGGATCAGCGCGGGGTCATCGCGGCACGTCCCTGCTATCGCGGACACGAGTTCCCGGTTCAGCAGCGGGGGAGTATTGAGCGCCGGGAGCGTCTTGATTCCAGAGGGCGAGTTGCCGAGCGGGTGGGTGAGGTCGCCATACGAGATGAAAAGATCGCGCAGCCCGCGCACGAAAACCTCAGGTCTGCCAAGGTCTGTCATCAGTATTCCGAGCCTGTTTTTCAACCGGTTGAGGTCGATCGCGGGCATAAGAAAGCTCCGTGGTTAATAAGCGCGCGCGATGAAAACCTTCTCGCCCGCATCTTTACCGCACACGATGCATTTGCTCTTGCCGGCATTTTGCTCAAGCGGGATGCAGCGTGTGGTGGCTTTGGTATCTTCCTTGATTTTTGCTTCGCAGGCCGGGTCTCCGCACCAGTAAGAGTAAGCCCAGCCGTCCTGGAGCACGGTGACCAGTTCGGCGTAATCGGCGGGATCCTGGATGTGGCTGTCGCGGAAGGCGGTGGCGCGCGCCAGCAGCGCGTCCTGGATCACTTTCAATAGCTCTCCGACAGCATCCGCCAGGTTCTCCTGTGACAGGAATGTTTTGCCTTCTCTGCCGGGTATATCACGGCGGGCGACCAGCACAGAGCCTTTTTCAACATCTTTTGGACCGATCTCAAGGCGCAGCGGTACACCGCGCATTTCCCAGTCGTTGAATTTGAAACCGGGGGTCAGTTCGCTGCGGTCATCTACCTTGACACGGAAGGCTTTCAACATAGCGGTCACCTGGTCCACCACCGGCATGACTTTGGCGCGTTCTTCGTCGTTTTTATAAATCGGAACGATCACCACCTGGATGGGCGCGAGCCTTGGCGGCATGATCAGTCCCTGGTCATCGCCGTGGGTCATGATGATCGCGCCGATAAAGCGTGTCGACACTCCCCACGATGTCGTCCAGCAGTATTGCAGTTCATTCGTTTCATCCAGGTATTGGATATTAAAGGCTTTGGCGAAGTTTTGCCCAAGCAGGTGAGAGGTTCCCGCCTGCAGCGCGCGGGTATCGCCCATCATCGCTTCAATCGAGTAGGAGTGGACCGCTCCAGCGAACTTCTCGCTGTTGCTCTTGCGCCCCGGAAACACCGGAACGGCGGCTTCTTCGACCGCGAAGCGGGTATAGATATCAAGCATCCGCCGGGTTTCCTCCTCGGCTTCTTTTAACGTGGCGTGGGCCGTGTGTCCTTCCTGCCAGTAGAATTCCAGCGTGCGCAGGAACAGCCGCGTGCGCATTTCCCAGCGCACCACGTTTGCCCACTGGTTGATGAGCACCGGCAGGTCGCGGTAAGACTTGATCCACTTTGAGTACATGTACCCGATGATGGTCTCGGAGGTCGGGCGCACGACCAGCGGCTCCTCAAGTATTTCACCCCCGCCGATGGTCACGATGGCCAGTTCAGGTGAAAAACCTTCCACGTGTTCCTTTTCCTTCTCAAGAAATGACATCGGTATGAACATGGGAAAAGCGGCATTCACGTGCCCGGTGGTTTTGAACATGCCATCCAGCGCCTGCTGGATATTTTCCCACAGCGCCCAGCCGTACGGGCGTACCACCATGCAGCCGCGGACCGGCGCGTAATCCGCCATCTCAGCGCGTTGGATCACCTGGTTGTACCATTCCGAGTAATTTTCGTTTCTTGGTGTCAGTTTTTCATTAGCCATGATTTTTTCCTGATAAGCGTTTTATTTGGATGTGCTGAGTACTTCAACCGCTGAATCCACGTCCGGAACGATCTGGATCAGGTCGCGGTCTTTGGCAGCCAGGTAGCAGCCAAGCGACTCGATAAACTGCGCCATGACCTTGTTCCACTCGTTTCCTACCAGGATGACAGGGCGCGGAGTTGTTCCGTTAATAATCTGTTCGTTCCATATGACGGCGAGTTCGCACAGGGTGCCAACCCCGCCGGGCATCACGATCGCCGCGTCGCAGCCGTCAATAAGGGCGTACATGCGTTCGCGCAGGGTTTCAAAGTGCAGGTCTTCCTTCACCCATTGGTTGGCTCTGGCGTTGCGCCATCGCTCGATCTGCCCGCATGTCACACCGATTACGTGTCCGCCGGCTTCATTGGCGCCGCGCGAGGCAGCTTCCATCACCCCCACGTACCCGCCGGTCATCACCGTGTGCCCCAGTCCGGCGAGCATCGCTCCCAGGCGCATGGCTTCGTTGTATGTGAACTCGCCCGGCTTGGCGGAAGCCCCGCCGAATACTGCCACTTTCATGCTTCATCCTGCCTTTCCGAGTCAGTCTCGTCCCAATGGCGTTGATAATTTTTCTCCAGTTTTGCCAGCACCGCCTTTTCCAGGTCAATGCCGGTCACGCTCGCCAGTTGCAGCAGGTACAGTGCCACGTCCGCCAGTTCATCCTGCAGCGGTTCACTGCTGGCGGTCTCCCGCCATTGGAAATGCTCCAATACCTCCGCCGCTTCGAGCGACAGCGATATGGCGAGGTTCCGGGGTGTCTGCGGGCGAGGGCTTTCCCCAGCGTACCAGCCGCGGGACGTAACAAAACGATTCATTTCCTCTGTCAATTGCCTGATGTCCATGTTCAGTCCATTTTCTCGATCACGCGCAGCGCTTTGCGGGCGGATTTCACCTGTTCCGGGTGCCAGGAGGGTTCTGTGGCCATGCGAGCCAGGTGCTGTCGCACGTTCTGCCGGCTGGTCTCGTCGAGCGCGCGGTAAGCGCGCCTGATCTCTTCAGCCTTCCGGGAAAGGAGCCCGTCCCATGTTTTTTCAAGGAATGACGCTAGATCATCCATTGCCTTATCTCGTGGTCGTTATGATGGTCAATCTTACCATAGCCGCACCGCATCGGCACGGTTGCGGTGAGGGCAACGGTAAAGAAAAAGCCGGACGGTTGCTTGACCGCCCGGCTGTGTTGTTGATTGAAATTTACTCTTCCTTCTTGCTTTCCAGTTCTTTCGTCCTGGCATCGATCACCACCTGGGCAAGATGCGCCGGAACAACTTCGGTATGGTCGAATTCCATGCTGAAGATGCCCCGTCCGCCGGTCATCGAGCGCAGGGTCGTGGTGTAGCGCAGCATTTCTGAGAGCGGAACGGTCGTCGTGACTACCGAATGACCTTTTTGGGTTTCCATGCCCTGGATGCGTGCGCGGCGGGTATTGAGATCGCCCATGATATCGCCCATGCTGGCTTCCGGTACCGTGATCTTCACCAGCATGATCGGCTCCAGCAGCACCGGGCCGGCATCCTTGACCGCGAGTTTGAAGGCCTCGCGGCCGGCAATTTCGAACGCCACTGGTTTGGAATCCACCGGGTGTTCCTTGCCGTCGAAGACGGAAACATGCACGCCCGAGACCGGGTAACCGGCGATGGCGCCTTCCTTCATAACAGCCAGGATGCCTTTCTGGATCGAGGAGGAATAGGATTGCGAGATCGCGCCGCCAAATACGTCCCAGGTGAAGTCAAATTCCTTGTCTGAGAGCGGGCTCACCTTGAGGTGTACCTCGCCGAACTGACCTGACCCACCGGTCTGTTTCTTGTGGCGGTACATGGCGGAGGCGGTCTTCGTTATCGTTTCCTGGTAAGGCACCTTGGGTTCGTGCATGTTTATGCCCACCTGGAATTTGCTCTCTGCCCGGCGGATGGCGACGTCGATGTGCTGGTCACCCATGCCCTGCAGGATCGTTTGGAGCGTGGCGGGTTCATTGTGCCAGGTCAAGGTCATGTCTTCTTCACACAGCCTGGTGAGGGTGGAGGTGATCTTGGTGGAATCCGCCTGGGTCTTGGGGAACAACGCCACCTGGTAGAGCGCGGTCGGGTATTCCGGGACGGTCAATGTGAGCGGATGGTTCCTGTCACACAGGGTGTTGGAAGTGGTCGTTTCAGTGAGTTTCGGCACAACGCAGATGTCACCAGCATGGATGGATTTCACCGGGATGGTGTCCTTGCCCTTCGGCACGTTGACGGACCCGAGACGCTCTTCCACGCTCCTGGTCTGGTTCCAGATCCGGGCATCCGCGGCGATAACGCCGGAATACACGCGGAAGAAGGTCAATTTACCCACAAAGGGGTCAGCGGTGGTTTTCCACACGTAGATCGCCAGGGGAGCCGAATCCGAGGGTTCCAGCGTCTCATCGCCTGATTTTCCTTTGGCCACCTGCTTGGGTGCTTCAGCCGGGGAGGGGAAGATATCCACAATGGCGTCAAGCAATTTCAGCACACCGGTCATGGTTGAACCAGCCGCCACCAGCACGGGTACAAATCCGGAGGAATTTACCACCAGCTTCAACCCGCGGATCACTTCCTCTTCAGATAGGCTGCCTTCTTCAAGGTATTTTTCGAGCAGTGAATCATCGCCTTCGGCGGCAGCCTCGACCAGTTTCATGCGGGCTTCTTCCGCGGCGTCTTTATACTCTGCGGGGATTTCCTCGGCGGTTTTTCCGGAGCCTTTGTAAGCCTTCATGGAAAGCAGGTCGATCACGCCCTTGAAGTCCTGTTTCTCGCCCCAGGGCAGCTGGATCGGGATCAGGCGGATTTCAGAGAATTCCTCAACTGATTTCAACGACTTTTGGAAATTCGCGTTTTCACGGTCCATCTTGTTGACGACCAGGAAGCGCGGTAAATTGAATCTCGTGCAGTAATCCCAGGCGATCTCGGTGCCGACTTCGAGACCATTGACCGAATCCACCATCATCACCGCGGCGTCGGCAACGCGCATGGCAGAGATCACTTCACCGATGAAGTCAGTGTATCCGGGAGTGTCCAGCACATTGATCTTCACATCCCTGTATTCAACCGGGATGACGGAAGTGGAGAGCGATATCGTGCGGCGCACTTCTTCTTCATCGAAATCAGAGACCGTGGTGCCGTCTTCGATCCTGCCCATGCGGGTGGTCGCCCCGGTGGCATGCAGAAAAGCTTCGCCCAAAATCGTTTTACCGGTCCCGGAGTGGGATGCGAGCACGATGTTTCGAATCTTATCAGTTGAGTATTCTTTCATGAACTGAGGCCCTTCTTAATATGATATGAATCTAACCGCATAATTCTAACGGACGATGCCTTTTCTGTCAAAGAAATTCACCCACTACCGGTTGATAGCCAAATATGGCATCTCTTATTCGCCTGGATATGTGTACAATGAGATTGAGGAACATATATTGCATCGCAGGCGTCTATGAATGTGTGGCGATTGATCATATTTCTGTGCCTGGTATTCACCATGAGCTCCCCGGCGGGTTTTTCCGCCTGGACGGCTGATGCCGGCGGTATTTCCCCCTATATATTCCCACAGGAAGGTCTCCCGATCACCGTGGTGCGCAACCCAGAAAACGCGATTATCGCGGGCGATGAACTCTGCATCCAACGGGATGATGACCGGGTCACGCTGACCGGCTGCCCGGCTGGCGCGGGTTTGTCCTACTGGCAAAGTCCGGCGGATTGGCAGGTGAAGGAAGCGTTTTTCGCGGATTTGAACCTGGACCAGGAGCCGGAACTGGTGATGCTGGTCTGGCGTCCGTTCCGCAGCTGGCCGGTGGATAAATTCCTGCCGCATGGCGGTCGCATCGATTCTTTCCAGGATGCAAATGGCATGAGCTGCCAGGTGATCCTGGTTGGCAAGAAAGGGCGGGGGTTCGGCGAGGTCTGGGCCGGGTCTGCCATGGCGGATCCAATCCATTCCTTGAAGGCAGCTGATTTTGACGGCGACGAACTGGATGAATTGGCCGCCCTCGAATACCGCTACGACGGGAATCCACAGGATTCCTCGCTTGTGCTGTGGGAATGGAACGGGTTCGGGTTTTCACTGGCAGCCCGCCAGGAAGGGAATTTCGCAACCTTGCTGATGCTGGAAAATGATCCAACATTGCTGCTGACGATCAAGTAAATAGAAGGAGGAGAAAATGAATACAAAAAGGACATTCTCAGTTTTGTCGATCCTGGTGGTGGTGATGCTTCTGCTAACCTCCTGCCGGCTGCCCTTTGGGATCGGAGAAAA
>CAYYBP010000021.1:8556-22075 GCA_964470275.1 uncultured Anaerolinea sp.
GCAGCGACGTCGTTGAAGGTGTCGCCGGGGTCAAGCCGGTGCAGGATCTGCTCAACCCGGATGACACCGGGCAGCCCGAGCAGCAACCCACCGTGATCGTGATCCCTCCAGAAATTACTGTCTCGCCTGAAAATATTTATTCAGAGCCTTTCGCTGAATATGTCCAGAAGGGGTATTCGATCCCGACGGCTTACCAGGGCGGATACACGCTGCCCCTCAACCCCGGCCAGGTTGAGATCCCGGAGTGGTTCGATTTCAGCGATACCCAATACCAGGCGTTGCTTGAAAATGGCTTTTTCGTCGCGCCCCCGGATTTCAGTCCCAACCGGGTTTATCAGGAGTTTTACCAACTGTATGAATCCGCCCGGTACCTTGAATCACCGGTGTTCATTACAACTGACTCGGTTTTCCACGTTTATCATCTCATCTTCGACAAGATGCTGAGGGACCTGGAGCGAACCTCGTTCATCGACACGCTCAAGGAATTGACCACGGCGATGGTCGATGCCTCCCTGGCTCAATACAACGCGCTGGCGGGCAGCGACCTGCAGGAAGCCGCCCTGCGCAACCTGGCCTACTTTGCCGTTCCTGCCCTCATCCTCGACCTGCCAGTCTCGGTTCCAGAGGCTGCGCTGAGCCTGGCGCAGCAGGAACTGGCGCTGATCGAGGGACAGGGCGGGTTCGCGGTCTCTCCCATCTGGGCGATGGAAGGACAAAGCGAGACGGAACAACTGCTTGAAGATTACTCGCAATACATTCCACGGGGTCACTATACCCGGGACGATGCGCTGAAAACCTACTTCAAGGCCATGATGTGGTACGGCAGGTTGACCTTTCGATTGAAGGATGCCTTTGAGACGCAGCGCGCACTGCTGGTTGTCCAGGCGATGCGCAGCGCTTCCACCTCCTCCGGCAGATCAGCTCTCGAACTGTGGCAGAACATTTACGATCCGACGGTCTTCATCGTGGGCAAAGCGGATGACCTTTCTATTTATGAATACGGCCAGTTGTCTGATCAAGTCTTTGGTCAGAGCCCTCAATTGACCGCCTTTGCTGATGCCCAGTTAGTCGAAGCCTTCCGGCAGGCTGCCAGGCAGCTTCCTCCGCCTCAGATCAACTCGATGTGGGTGTACATCTGGGAGGACCGCGACGTCGCGACCCAGGGCTTCAGGTTCATGGGACAGCGCTTCACCCTCGACGCGTACGTATTCGGGCAGTTGATCTGGCGCAAGGTGGGAACGCTGGATAACCCCCGCGACTTGCCCAAGAGCCTGGACGTGCTGGCGGCGATGGGATCCGATGAAGCCTACACCATTCTCGATGAGATGGGCGAGACCCAGTACGAAAACTATGATTCCCAGATGAGCAAGGTAAAGACGGAGGTCGCTGGTTTTGGTCTTGATTCCTGGACGCAGAACCTGTATTGGACGTGGTTGTACGCGCTGCAACCCGTCTTTGAACCCAAGGGCACGCAGTACCCGGCTTTCATGCAGACCCAGGCCTGGCTGCGCAAGGATATGCAGACCGCGCTGAGTTCCTGGACGGAGCTGAAACATGACACGATCCTGTATGCCAAGCAGGTGATGGCAGAGATGGGCGGCGGCGAAAATGATGAACCGCCCAGGGGGTACGTCGAACCCAATCCAGAAGCCTACGCCCGCCTGCTGGCGCTGGCGGAAATGACCCGCAGCGGGTTGGAGGATCGCGGGATATTGGACGATACGACCCGGGCCAACCTCGAGAACTTGATCGATGAGTTGGAATTCCTCCTGGCGATCTCTGAAAAAGAACTATCCGGCGTTGAGCGGACGGCAGACGAATACTGGCGCATCCAGTATTACGGCGGATGGCTCGAATCGATGACAGTGGCGGCGGCGGATCCAGCCGACGAGACAACCGGGAGGGAACAGGTTCAGGATCAAAAATCCGCCCTGGTCGCGGATGTTGCCACAGGCATTGAAAGCGTGTTGGAGCAAGGGGTCGGGTTCCCCACACCCATTTATGTCGTCCTTCCGGACCAACCGTACGAGGTGGCGCTGGGCGCCGTGTACACCTACTACGAGTTCACGGTTTCGCCGGACAATCGGTTGACAGACGAAGCCTGGCAGGAGATGCTGGAAAGCGGTCAGGCGCCGGATGCACCGGATTGGACGCAAAGCTTCATCATTCCATGACCTTCTGGAAGTTTATCTGGCGGGGAGCGCTGATCCTGGCGCTCCTCGCTGTGCCTGCCTGCGGCACAAAGCGGTCGTCTTCATCGCTATTATTGGGAGGAGACGTGATGCTTTCCCGCGCCGGATCGATGCTCTTCCCGGGAAGCGATGAAGCGTCATCGCCGTGGCGCGATGTGGCAGGGATTCCCGCTATTGCAGAAGCGGACGTGTTTGCGGTCAACATGGAATCCCCGTTGGGTCAAATGCCCGCCGGTCTATCCAGCGCTCAGGCCGAGATGAACCTTTGCGCGGATCCCGCGGCGGCAGCGCTTTTAATCCGCATGAACGTCGACCTGGTGACGGTCGCCAACAACCACGGGCACGATTGCGCGCAAGATCCAAATCTCAATACAACCGCGCTCCTCTCTGCCGAAGGCATCAGGTCCGTCCCGCACTTGTCGGTGGAGTACATCCCAACCCCGGCCGGGGAGCAGATCGCGTTTATCGCGCTTAACGATTATTCAGATTTCTACGACCTCGAGAATCTCAAACAACAAATCCAGTCTGCCCGCGGCCGTAGCGGCCTGGTGGTGGTATCGCTGCACTGGGGCATGGAATACCAGGGCGGTCCGACCCCCCGGCAGGAGCAATTATCGCGCGAATTGGTCGATGCCGGCGCGGATGTGCTCTGGGGGCATCATCCGCACGTGCTGCAGCGCGTCGAATGGCTCACCTCCGCGCTTGATGGTCACCGCGCCTTGGTGCTTTATAGCCTCGGCAACCTGCTTTCAGACCAGTTCATGTCAGAAGACACGCTGCGCACCGCGCTGGTACGGCTCGATTTCCATGACCACCAGGTCTACGAAATAACCGTGTTTCCATTGGTGATGCAGAGAGAAGCAATGAAAGTTGGATTTCCGCGGGATGCTGTTTTGGTCGACCGGATCACGGATCGTTTACAGCTCAATGACCTTGATGACTCCGGCACCCGGATCACTGTTTGGGGTTCGGATCCGGATTGACGAATTCACGCAGCTTTTTTTCCATGCGCCACGAAGGTTCTTCGACCGTCTGGATCTTGCCATTGTGGTCTTTGTAAGACCAGATGCCCGGTTCATCGGCCACGATTTGAAACCCCAGGCGTTCGTACAGGCGTCTCGCGTCCGGGTTGTCGCGGGCGACGTTCAGCGTCAGGCGGGTAAACTTGCGTATCACCAGGTAATTCTGCAGCACATCCAGCATGCGCGTGCCTAGACCCAGGTTGCGGTATTCAGGTTTGATGCGGAATGAATACAGGTAGGCGCGGTTCCAGCCGTTGGCCAGTTCCGGGCGATCGCAATCCAGCTGCAGAAATACCTGCCCCACGATCCCGTCCCGGCCGGATTCCGCGACCCAGGCTTCAGCCGTGCCGTTTTGCATCCTGCGATACACCCCCTCGTAGACGTTGCGGAAATGAATGAACTCGCCGTTCCATTCGAGGGCGGGCAGATCTTCATACGCAAGCCTGCGGATGCGCACCTGGTTGATGTCCATTCCCATCGCTGGTTCAATCGTCCTGCCGACCACCTGATCCCTCCACCAACCGGTCAAGGAGAGTTGCTTCTTCGCCGGGCGTGCTGATCACACCGTCCAGCCAGGCATCCCGCACCTGCGTGAGGATGCGCGTATAGGCCGGCCCCGGGGGCACTCCGCGTTCCAGAAGAGTGCGCCCATCAACGCCGGGGGTGATGAAGCGCCACTTTCCAGCATAATTGCTGATCTTGCGTTTGAGGTTTTCATCACCGGCGCGGCAGAACAGGGCATAAACGCCGTAGATGGGGATCTTTTCAAGAGCGCGCGCGAACTCGCTCGGCCGCATGCGGTTGAAATCACCGGCGCTGCTCAACACGTGGTTGATCTTATCCAACGTGTCGCAGACCTGCCTGGGCAGCCTTAATCGCTCGCTAATTTGCCTGCCCGCTTCATTCTCGAGGGCTGAAAGCCACACGAGGTAAACCAGTACACCGCGCACAGGGGTGTTGCCGACCAGGCGTGGAAGCTTCCACCCGACACCCTGCGTGTAGTTATCCAATTCCTTGAAGGCGGTTTCATCCGTGATTGTCCATCCCAGGTCCGGGTGGATTTGCGCGAGCAGGCCAAGTTCGTACAGGCGCCGCATGATTAGAAAAACGTCCGGCTCTTTGAAGATCAGGTCAAACTCGTGGCGGATGCGCTCTCCGCTCAACTGGCGAAGCAGTTCCCGGGCTTCCTTCATCAACTGGAGGGTGCGTTTTTCGATCGTGAATTGAAATCGTTGTTCAAAGCGGACTGCCCGCAGCAGGCGCGTGGGGTCGTCAACAAATGAAAGCGAATGCAGCACTCTCACCAGCTTTTTTTCTAGGTCCTGCAGCCCGCCCCAGAAATCGTACAACTCGCCGTAATGCTGTCCATCCAGTCTCAACGCCAGGGTGTTGATGGTGAAGTCGCGCCGGTGCAGGTCGAGCTTGATGCTCGACCGTTCAACAGTGGGCAGAGCGGTGGGGTGGTCGTAGAACTCGGTGCGCGCGCTGATAAAGTCCAATGAATCCGGCAGGTTGAGGAGCGTGTCCTGGCCGCCTTCGACGCCAGGTACGAGGTTCTTGTGGATGTTTTTTATCATCCACTTGGCGGTGCTGAAGCGTTTATGCGAGACGACCCTGCCCCCGTGTATCTGTGCCAGGGCGTGCGCGAATTGAAGCGCATCTCCCTCCACCACGAAGTCAAAATCCAGTGAAGGTCGGTCGAGCAGCAGGTCGCGCACAAATCCACCCACGATGTAAATTGCCGCTTTTTGTGAGCTGGCGAAGTCTGCCACCAGGTTGAGGAGCGCCAATCTTGGGGCTGGCAGCGCCTTCTCGAGCATGCCGGAGTAGTTTTGCTGCCCGGCCTTCCCGCCGTTCTGCCCCGGCAGGGATTTCAGCAAGTCGGTTCGGGTCACGATCCCCACGATTTTATCTGTTTCGGGGTCGATCACCGGGATCTGTCCCCAGCCGGTGGCGGCCATCAACTGCTGCAGCTCTTCGATCGGGTCTGTGCTCCTCACGGTGTGTTCGCCGGCTTCCATCAGGCTGCCGGCGTTCAATTTCAGTTTATGCTGAAGTGCCCGGTCGACCGCGCGCCGGGTTAACAACCCGACCACCTTCCCGTCATCCACCACCGGGTATCCCTCGTAACCATAACGCTGCATCAGGCGGTTGGCTTCGTCGAGCGAGGTGGCGGGGGAGAGCAGGTGCGGCTTGTGCGACATGATCTTGTTGATCGTCAATGAGGGTTTGATCACTTTTTGGAGCTGGGCAACCAGGTCCTCGTGCAGGCTGCGCATCATTTCGGGTACGTCCGCCTGGTCCTTGACCTGGATCAGCGCCGCGGATGCCCTTTCGTGACCGCCGCCGCCGAAGTGCCGCGCCACGCCAGATACGTCCACCAGGTCGGTGGTGGACCGTGCCACGAGCCGGATGCCCTCGGAGGTATGGACGAACAGGAACAACGCGTCAGGGTCCAGCAGGTCGCGCAGTTTGTGCGCGATGGTGGAGATCTCCTCGTTGAGGTCGACCGCGTCGGCGGACGAGATCACGATCGATTTCCCATGGATCGTGATGGCATTGACGTTTTCCAGCAGGCGGTCCGCCAGCGCCTTTTGTCCTTCCGAGAGGGCCGGGTTGAGAAATTGCGCGGCGATTCTCAGGCTGGCGCCTTTTTCCAGCAGGTACGCCGCCGCCTGCACGTCGCGGACGCTGGTGGAGGCATAGGTCAACGAGCCGGTGTCCTCGTAGATACCCAGCAGCAGCAGGGTGGCATCCATCACGGTCAGCCGCCGGCTGGATTCCCGCACGAGGTCCACCAGGATCGTGGTCGTCGCGCCCACTTTTTCGGTCTTGATCTGCCAATCCGGGGGGAGCCCGGCTTTGGGTTCGTGGTGGTCGATGATCTTGATCTCGGTTTTTCCTGTGATGCCCTTGAGCGTGATGAGTGATTGGGTGTCAACCAGTGTCACCTGCTGGATGGATTGGTGCGGCAGATCCCGCGCTTCTGTAAAGGGAAAATCGACCCCGTAAAGGTTGAGGAAGTTTTGAACATTGTGATTCATGCGCGCTGGAATGACCGGGACCGCGCTTTCATCCAGGAGATGCGCGCACAGCAGGGATGCCAGCGCGTCAAAATCAGCCTGTTCATGCGTAAGGATCACGTTCATGCTGTTATTGTAACATCAAGGCAAAGCGCTGATTCCCTGTCCACCTGGGTGGTATCGATTAAAATAGTACCCGATGGACTTGACACAGGAAGAACGCACCAGGTATTTGAAGCAGATCCAGCTTTCGCAGATCGGCGAGGCGGGTCAATTGCTGGTCAAGCAGGCTTCCGTGCTGGTGGTGGGCGCCGGCGGGTTGGGTTCTCCCGTGCTGGCTTACCTCGCTGCCGCCGGGGTTGGCCGGCTCGCCATGGTCGACCCGGACCGGGTGTCTTTATCCAACCTGCAGCGCCAGGTGATCCACGATACTCCCTCCCTGGGGTACTTGAAAGTGGATTCGGCGGCTGAACGCATCCACAAGGTAAATCCAAATATCCAGGTGGAAAAGTATCCTGTGTTTTTTAATCCCGTGAACGCCCCCGACCTGGTCAGCGGAAGATCGGTGGTGGTCGACTGCACGGATAACCTCGACGCCCGCTTGTTGATCAATGAAACCTGCGTGACCCAGGGCGTGCCCTTCGTGTATGGAGCGGTATTTGAATACGAAGGCCAGGTGAGTGTGTTCGACGCCCGCCGCGGACCATGCCTGCGCTGCATGATCCCGCAGCTCCCTGCTCCCCAAGCCATCCCAGATCCCGGGCAGCACGGGTTGCTTGGCACACTGCCGGGCTTGATTGGGGTGCTGCAGGCGACCGAGGTGATCAAGCTCCTCCTGGGGCTGGGTGACCCGCTGATCGGCAGGCTGCTGGTGGCAGACCTGCTCACCACCAGGTTCATGCTGGTCAACCTGCACAAGCGCGCTGAATGCCCGGTGTGCGGCAGGTTGAATACCGGTAGTCAATATTAACGATCATTGAGGATGGATTGATGACAAAAACAAATCAAAAGGTCTTGTTGGCAGTATTTGCCCACCCGGACGATGAAACCTTCGGCACGGGCGGGTCGCTGGCTCACTATGCTTCACAGGGGGTTGATGTGCATCTCGTTTGCGCTACGCGCGGCGAGGTTGGAGAGGTTGAGCCGGAGTTAATGAAAGGGTATCAGTCGATCGGAGAATTGCGCGAGCACGAGCTGCGCTGCGCCGCCCAGCACCTCGCATTGGCAGGTGTGCATTTTATGGATTACCGCGATTCCGGCATGGCGGGTTCGCCGGAGAACAACCACCCGCGTGCCCTGGTGCAGGCTGACGTTTCAAAGGTGGCCGGGGAGATCGTCCAGCTCATCCGCGAGATCCGGCCCCAGGTGGTCATCACGTTTGACCCGATCGGCGGCTACATGCACCCGGACCACATTGCCATCCAGCGCGCCACCGAGAAGGCTTTTTACGCCGCCGGCGATCCCGCGCAATACCCATCCAACCTGCCCGCGTTTCAACCGGTCAAATTGTATTTCCACACTTTCCCGCGCGGTTTTATGCGCACCGCGGTGTGGATGATGCGCCTGACCGGAAAGGACCCCCGCAAATTCGGCAAGAACCAGGATATCGACCTGATGAAGATCTCAGAGGCCAGGTTCCCGGTCAACGCCTTTGTCGATTACCGCACTGTGCTGGAAAAGAAGAACATGGCGGTTGCCTGCCATGCCAGCCAGGGCGGCATGCGCATCACGCGCGGAAATATGGAATGGTTCCGCAAGCTGTTCGGCATAAACGACAAATATATGCGGGCGTATCCGCCGCCTTCAAAAAAGCGAGAACATGATCTATTCGAGGGAATAGACGGCTGAAATTCCCTGTGATGGAAGAAACCAGCCAGGAGCATCGCTCCTGGCTGGTTAGTTTCTCAGGCCTTCCTGGTGTTGATGCCAAATAACCGGTACAGCAGGCAGTAACCAGCCGCGCCAGTGATCAGGGGGATGAAGCCCAGTATCTTGAAGATCAATCCAAGCGTACCGCCGACAAACCCGCCCCAACCAAGTACCAGTAAAACAACCCCGAGAATAACACGGATGATGCGATCGACATTTGACTCATTCATTTTCATTGCCTGTCTCCTTACTTAATTTTGATACTCTTTAGATGTGATTCACATCAAAAGGTGACAGGTTTCAATGAAAATTCATAACTTGATGATGTGCCCGCAAAACTCGCAGGTGATCGTGTCCATCCCGCGCAGCACCGGCTTTGAAAGCGTTCCGCCGCATGACGGGCATACAACCGGGGCGGCTTTCACCTTCTCCACCGCGGCCTGGTCGATCGCGATGGCGCGGTCCGCGTCCAGTTCGCGCGCCTTCACCTGTGTGATCATCTTTTGCCACAGGACGCAATCCTGTCCGTCCAGGTGCAGCACCGCGCTGCGCGCGAACGCGCCTGATTCCAACTCCAGTTCAAGCCAGTCTTCATTTTTGAACACACCCTGTTTGGTCGCCCTGGTTTCAGCGATCGAAAAAACAGGCACCTCCCAAAGCAGGTTCTGCACTTTCTTGCGCTCGGTGGTGACAAAAAGCACCTTTTTGGTGGCAACCTCCTCGCGCTGCTCGAACAACAGGCGCTGGTCGGTGAGGAACAGGATGCCCTCAGGGTCCTCCTTGTCCTCCTTCTGGTCGCGCGTCCAAACCGCTTTGACTGCCCTCACCAGGCTCTCCGTTGGCAGAAAGCCAAAACTGGCGGTCTCGCCCAACTCAAGCGTTTTTTCGATCTGGCTGAGTTGCAACTGCACCTGGTCGACCTCATTCTTCAGACTCTCAAACATTTCAGTTACGGCGCGTTCCGACGCGCTGACCCTTGTTTTATAGGACGCGATCTCATTCTTCACCGCCTGCAGGCTGGCCGCGTTGGTGGTGGGGCTGGCCAGGGCACTCACCCGCATTTCCAGCGGGCGATGCAGGTTCTGCAGCGATAATGATTCCTGGTTGAGGTGGCTCAGGACACTGCCGCGTTTTTGAGCCCACTGGAGCTTGAAGTTCTCCGCCTGCGATTCCAGGATCCTGTTGAAAGCGTATCTGCGGTCGCGGATCTTCTGAACCCGCAGCGGCAGACCCGCGATGTCGGCGTCGAGACTGGCATATGCGTCGCGAACGGAGGTCAGTTTGACCTTGGCTGCCAGTTGGTCGAAGTCGCTCCTGGTCGACGCGATGTCACGTTTCAGCTGCTCTGCGGGCGATAATGGGGTTTGGCTCATTTAGTCCTCCTGGATGAACAAATACGCTGGATGGTTCTATGGATAATTCTACACATGAATTGGAAATCAAGGGTGACCCTGATGAAAGAGTTGGATGCTGTCTAGCGTTTGTTCCAGCGGAGCGCCTCCAGCAGGCTCTCCATGTCTGTGGCGATAAGCTGGCGATTAAAATACTGCTCCACAAAATTTCTGCCTTTCATCCCCATATCGCGGCAACCCTGGGGATCGTTCGAGAGCCGCACCACCGCCCGCGCCAGTCCCTCCGGGTCGCCCGGCGGTGCATACACCCCCGCGCCGGCTGACTCGACCACTTCGCGTATCACTCCGTCAATGGCGCAGATTACCGGTCTACCGGCGGCCATGTAATCAAATACCTTGTTTGGGTAGGTGGTTTTATACAGGTCGACCGGCTTGAGGATGGCGATACAGGCATCCGCGGCCGCCAGCACCTCTTTCATCTCATCCTTCGGCACCGGGGGCTCAAAGAAAACGTTGGTCAGTCTCCACTGGTCAGCCAGCGCCCGCAGGGCGGGCTTTTCTTTTCCATCGCCGACCAGCAGATACACAATGTGCGGGTCGCCGGCGGTGATGCGCGCAGCGGCCAACAGCACTTCGAGGTCGTTCGAAAGCCCGTGCGCGCCGGTGTAGGTGACGATGAAGGCATCGGAGAGATGCAGCCGCTCCCGGGTTCCCTCGCCGCGGGCGGATGGATCGAACATTTTGGGGTCGACCCCGTTTGGAATGAGAACGATATTCTTCCCGCCGCGCGCCTGGATGTGTGGTATGAACCCCGGGGAATTGACCACAAGCTGGTCCGCGTGCCGGTACAGGAAGCGCTCCAGCCAGTTGGAGAGGGCGATGATCACCGGGCTGCGGATGACCTTCATCGCGATGGCGAACGCCGGCCACAGGTCGCGGATCTCGAGCAGGAACCTGACCCCTTTCAGCCGCGCCAATAGCCACGCGGTCCAGGCCTGGAAGATGGGCGGCGAAGTGCCCCAGATCACGTCCACGTTTTTCACGCTCAGTCCGATGAAGAACGAAGACAGCATGAAACTGATGAAGCTCAGCAACCGGTGAAAGAAACTGCGGTGCAGGGCGGGGTAGGTGTACGCGCGCAGGATCTCAATTCCCGGCTCAGGGGTTTCCCGCGAGACCCAGCGCGTTTTTTGTTGGTTCGACCTGCCTGTGAGGTAGCTGATCGGGCTGGTGATGACGGTCACGCGGTGTCCGTGCGCCGCGAACACGTGCGCCATTTCGTAGTGGCGCGTGCCTCCCGGCTCATCCAGTGCGGCGAACGCCTGGTGGATCAGCAGGATGTGCATCCTATTTTCAGGCGGGTTGGGATTCGTCATCGTTGATAGTCCATCTGGTTTCGATCGTGACCCGGGAGGGGGATTGGTAGGTCAGGTTGAAAGAAAGTGCGGGATGTTTTTCATTATATGTATCTGATTCCCAGCCGAGCAGTTCATCATGGCGTTCGCCAATCAGGGTTGTGCCGCCCCGAATGAGGGAGAAGTCCTCAGGAGTAAGGATGAGGTCGCTGGCTGCTGCCTTTGCCCTGACCTCAACATGAACAGTCAGGCTGCCATGCCGCAGCTTGAGGGATTGAGCGTCAAGCTGGTAATGCCAATCAGGCAGCAGCCAGTGCAGGCAATAGGAGCCCTCCTGCCCGGGGTTGCGGGGGTTGAGGGTATCGGTGATGAGAAAGCCGGCAGGGGGCAGGTACTGTAAGCACCTGGCATGCGTGATCCCGAATCGGCGGTAGCCATCGTGAGACGCGCAGACGGTGTCTGGCGTTTCGGGCTTAATCCAGGATGCCTGGGCTTGGTCCAGCCATAGGAAACGGCTCACCCGTTCCATCTGGTCTTTTTCGTTGACCGTCACCGTGTTGTGCATCCGGGTGCGGTCGAACGGGTTTTGCCAGGGAGGCGGCGCGTTGTAAAGGTAAGTGCCCGCGTCACGGGCCAGGTTGATGCCCCGGTGCCAGATTTCCACGTGCAGCTGGTCGGCGTGAGCCGGCCGCCTGGTGTGCTTCACCCCGCGCAGCGACGCCCAGGTCGTTTCGCTGCCAACCCTGTGGACCGCTGGCGAAGCAGGAATGACTACCGCGCTTTCTCCAGCCGGCAGCCTCAACCAGGCAGACAGTGTGTCCCACTTGCCGGGTGCCAGCGCGGTGTGCCCGAGAAAAGCGCGCGACGCAGCCTGGATAGTCGGGCGGTAATCGCGGTAATCCTCGCACCCAAACGGCAGCAGCAATGTCCCGTCGTTGTGCCCCAGGTTGGGCAGCCGGCCGCTGGGCTTGTCCAGATACGCGATCGACCACAGGGTGGCAAGTGTCAGTTTGTTCATCACGGCTGGAGAAAATAGTATTCCTCTTTTACGCAGTACAGCATCAGCCAGCAGCGAAAGCTGCAGCATCATGCGCTGGTAGTTGGCGCTATGCTGGGCGTAGGCGCCTTCGTCATCCACCTGGTCCAGTACCGCTCGCTCGAACTCTGAGAGCCCCTCGCCGACCCATTTTTCAGCCCGCGTATCCACGCCTGTCAGAAATTCGCCCGCGAAAACCAGTCCGAGGGCTTCACTGAGGACGTGATTGTTGTGCTGGGAGCGAGCGTAGTGCCGCGTGGGCAGGATGCGTTCAGCATGCTGCGACACGGCGCGCGTGAGCGCGCCAACCCGTTCTGGCGTCGTCGTGGGGGAATCGTGGAAGGCTGAATACGCGAGCAGCCACATCACCAGGCGCAGCGCAACCTCCTGTCCATTTGACCAGTTCGGGCCGGCGTTGACCAGATTGTTGCGCTGGAATTCTTCGAATCCCGACCAAAATAATTCCACGAACCGCTCGTCTTTTGTTGTGGTGTACACCTGGGCCAGGTCAAGCGCCCACACAAACCTGGCGGGTTCCCAGGTCAATTTAATATCCTCGTCACTGGAGTATTTCGTCCAGTGCTGGTTCAATGGCCAGCTAGCGGAGAGATCAAGCTTTCGCGCTTCACCGCGGAATGGGCGGTAGAAATCTTCCAGCAGCAGGGACGCGTCGTTCAATTCCTGTTTCGCGATTCCAGCGGGCTTCACCGCCTGCCAGTTGACCGGGTCAAACGAAACAGTCGGCGCTCCCTTTTTTAAAGAGGCTGAGGGTATTTGAGCGCCTCTCAATGGCGTGCGCAGCTGCAGGATGCCGCTGCGCACCTGGATGGCGTACAGCGCGTAGGAAGCCAGGTCGCGCAACCCGATTTCCTTGACCAGCAGGGGTATTTTCCGCAGAGGGTTCAACTCAGTTTGCCTGGAAGTTTATCCTCAGAGCGTGATCTCTGTATGGGTGCGCAGCGCTTCAAGCGCCGCGAATGACGCTTCGGTGATCTTGAACAAATGCTCATAGGGGATGGGCAGCTCGCCGCCCTGCAGCAGCAGCCTGATGAAATTTGCCCAGGCTTTCTGGTGTCCTTTGTCCTGCCCGAGGGGGGACCGCACCAGTTTTCTGCCGCTATCGCTGGTCAATTCCAGGGTGCGGAAGTCGTCCAGGATGGCGGTTTTTCCCGCGCAGAAGACCTCCACGCGTTCCTTTCCGAGGTTGCGGTTTCCATTCGCCAGGTACGCGATCGTCCCGATGGAGGAATCGGGGAAGCGGAAGGTGAGCAGAACGTTGTCCTGGTTGTATTTATCCGCGTCAGCCAGTCCCGTGACGCTGACAGCTGCCGGGGGTTGGCCGGTGAGAAAGGTCAGAAAATCGATGAAATGGCAGGCTTCGCCGATGATGCGCCCGCCGCCCTGCTGTGGATCGTGCAGCCAATGGGTGAGGGGCAGGTAGCCGGCGTTCACCCGGTATTGAACCAGCATGGGTTCGCTTCGGCTGGCATAGAACTCGCGCATTTGCTGCGCCATCGGGGCAAAACGCCGGTTGAAACCCACGGTTAGAACCGCGCCGTCCTGTTTGGCGATGGTTGCTTTGATCGTGTCCAGTTCTTCCTGGTTGATCGCGAGCGGTTTTTCGCAGTAGACCGCTTTTTGATGTTCGAGCGCGGTCACGACCTGGCGCG
>CAYYBP010000022.1:0-21906 GCA_964470275.1 uncultured Anaerolinea sp.
CTCGAAAATGTGCAGGTCGACATGCGAGTAGAGGGATTTTATCGTCGCGAGAAATTCCGTGGAATAACGTGAGCTGCCCGGCATCGGTGGGATAGGTTTGTTTGTGGCTTCGCTGATAATCTCGTAAAAAAGCTGTTTATTGGCGGGCATCGGGCCGGTGGTGAATAAGCGTCCTCCGGGTTTGGTCACACGGTGCATCTCGCTGATGGTGTGAGGGACATTTTCAGCATAATAGATCGCGAAACAACAGGAGACAAAATCAAAAGTGTCATCCTGGTAAGGGAACACCTGGTTGAAATCGAGTGTATCAAAGCGGATATTTGCTCCGCGGCGCTTATTTTCTTCCACAGCCTGCGCGAGCAATTCCTGTGAAACATCGCCGCCTGTGATCTCCGCCTTTCCCTTCAATGTATCGTAATATGAGAAACATTGTTTCCCGGAACCGCATCCAACATCAAGGATCTTCGTTCCAGGCTGGAGATCGATCAAATCCAGCATCCACTTATCGATGTCCCTGGCACCGAATTTTGAGTGAATATCGATGCGTACTGCAAGATCTTTGGTTGTTTCTTGAAAATTTATTTTCATAACACCTCGAAGTATTTGTTTAGTATAAAGGTTGATACGGGGCTGTCAAGGCTCTTCTCAGCAGATCCTGGGAAGCATTTCACCGCTTAACATCCCTAAAAGGCGGGTTCCACCGATACGCGTGGAGAGCGTTACTCGCCCGGGGTTTTCGGAGGTTACCCGGCCGATCACGGCTGCGTTATCGCCGTACCGGGTAGACCTGACAACGTTTAGAATTCTATCCTTGCATTCTTCCGGCACTATGATAATGAGTTTTCCTTCGTTTGCCACATAGAGCGGGTCAAAACCTAAAAGTTCACAGGCAGCGCTGACATCAGGTCTGACCGGGATCATGTCTTCGCGGATGTTGATGCCTACAAGGCTTTGTTCCGCGATCTCGTTAAGCGTGGTCGCCAGGCCCCCGCGCGTGGGGTCTCGCAGGACATGGACATCTCTTGTGACACTGGTGATGGCGTGTATTAAATGGTTTAGCGGAGCAACGTCAGAGCAAATATCGCTCGAAAGACCCAGTTCACCGCGGGCTGAGAGCACCGCAATCCCGTGGTCGCCCAGGGTGCCCGAGACCAGTACAACATCGCCTGGTTTTGCGTTCGCGCCGGCAATGTGGAGGTCATCGTCAACATAAGCTACACCGGCGGTTGATATGAAGACCCCATCTGCTTTTCCTCTCTCCACCACCTTGGTATCGCCTGCCACGATGGGTACTTGGGCTTCGAGGGCAGTTGCAGCCATTGATCTTACGATTTTCTCAAGGTCATCGATGAGAAAACCCTCTTCAATGATGAAGGACGCGGTGAGGAAGGCGGGCTGTCCGCCAGAAACTGCGATGTCGTTAACCGTACCTGACACCGCCAACCGGCCGATATCGCCGCCGGGGAAGAAAAGAGGGCTGACTATGTGCGCGTCTGTGCTGGTTACGATTCTCTTGTTGGCGCAGGCGCCCATTTCGGCAAAATCATTACCGGCCAATAACGCGGGATTTGAAAAATGAGGAAGGAAAACCCTGTTGATCAGTTCGCGAGTGAGACCGCCGCCGGAGCCATGCCCCATAACGATCCTGTCGTAACGCGACAGGGGAACAGGGCATACTGGTCCCTGGAGGTCAAGGAATTGATCAGCGGACATCTGAATTCTCCGTTTTAAACCTACCGTATTGATAATATGCTGAGCACGCTCCCTCCGAAGAGACCATGGTTGCGCCAAGCGGGGTTTGAGGGGTGCACAGCGTGCCGAAAGCCGGGCATTGGGGTGGTTTCTTGATGCCCTGCAGGATTTGACCGGAGATGCAAATAGCCGACTCCCGAGTGGCGATGTTCTTCACATCGAAACGGTTTTCAGCGTCGAAAAAGGCGAATTCAGGACGGAGTCTCAAGCCGCTGTCCGGGATCATGCCGATACCGCGCCAGTTGCGATCGCACACCTCAAACACCTGTTGGATCATTTTTTGCGCTGGAAGATTGCCGGCTTCGGTTACAACCCTTGAGTAGGCGTCTTTTACACCAGCTAATCCAGCTTCCAAGGCTTCCACGGTGACCAGGATACCATCAAGCAGGTCCAAAGGTTCAAAACCAGTCACAACAATCGGAATTTTGTATTGCTCGCTGATCGCGTGATACTGATGGTAACCCATTACTGCACAGACATGACCGGCAGCCAGGAAACCCTGCACTCGATTATTCTGTGAGGAGAGAATGGCGTGCATGGCGGCAGGTACTGTCACTTGAGAGACAAGCAGCGAAAAGTTTTGGAGAGCGAGGGTTTGGGCCTGAAGCACGCTCACCGCGTTGACCGGGGCTGTGGTCTCAAAACCGATCGCGAAAAACACAACTTGTTTATCGGGGTTCTGTATGGCAATCTTGACCGCATCGAGAGGAGAGTAAACAATTCGAACTTGCGCTCCCTGCGATTTTACAGAAAAAAGATCAGACCCGGATCCGGGAACGCGCAGCATATCGCCAAAGGAACAGAAAATCACATCCGGTTGTGACGCGATCTGTAAGGCTTTGTCAATCAATTCGAGCGACGTGACACAAACCGGGCAGCCTGGTCCGTGCACCAGCTCGATCTGCGGAGGGAGCAACTGGTCCAATCCATGCTGCATGATCGAATGGGTTTGTCCACCGCATATCTCCATGATCACCCAATGGTTGTGGGTGACGGCATGGACCCTGGCGAGTGTCTTTTTCACCAGATCAGCATCGCGGAATTCCTGCAGATACTTCATAAGATTCTAACCCTGGTTTTCAGAAGCAGAATCCATGCCTCGCTCGATTTCGTCAAGCTCTCGAAAAGCTTCAAGTGAATCCATGGCTTCCTGTTCACTGAGCACATTCAGAGCGAACCCGGCGTGAACGATCACATATTCACCAAGTGCAACCTCTGGAACAGCTTCGAGGCAAACTTCACGGGTGACACCGCCAAAATCCACTTTTCCCATTTTGAGGGAGCCTGCTATATAAATATCGGTTACTTTACCAGGTACAGCTAAACACATAATGCACCTCTATAAATCAGTATACGAATAAGCGACCAGAATCTGTCCTGCAGAAATGCCGCCGTCGTTGGCCGGGATGCGTTGATGCGTGAGAGTGGAGAAGCCGGCATTCAGCAAAAGCGATCGTGTCTTTTGTAGCAAGGTTATATTTTGCCACACCCCACCCGATAACGCAACTACGCGGGTGCCTGTGCGCTCATTGATCAACTGACACACCCGCAGGCAGACATCGGCGACCGCGTTGTGAAACCGGGCGGAAATCCTGGCAACAGGGATCTGATCATGCATATCCTGTAGAAGTTGCGGGTAAAGGGCAAAGATGTCCATAACATCGTTCTGAACCGGGATATCGTATACGCCTGTCTCATCAGGATCACAAAGATTCTCGAGTTCGATCGCCGCCTGGCCTTCGTATGTCACCATCTGGCGAACGCCCACCAGGGCGGAGACGCTATCAAATAGCCGACCCATGCTGGTCGTTTTTGGACAATTGACCCCCGAGGTCAGTTGTTGTTTTAACGTGAAACGGTCAGTTGCTGAGAAAGAACGCACAGGCGGCAAGTCTTCACCCCACGGGAGGTTGGCGGAAAACAGGTGAGACAGTGAAATTTTAGCCGGGTTGCGTATAGCTGTGTCGCCGCCGGGTAACAGCGTTTCAGATAGATGGAATGCCCTCTGGTAGGAGCGATACCCTCCATAGAGCACCTCGCCGCCCCAGATCATTCCGTCAGTACCGTAGCCGGTGCCGTCGAAGATCAGACCGATCACTGGGTCATCCGATATCCTATTATTGTCCAGGAGACAGGCGGCGAGATGAGCATGGTGGTGCTGCACCTGGATCAGCGGCAGACTGTGCTCCCTGGCATACCTCGCGCCATATTGTGTGGCCAGATAATCCGGATGAAGATCAACCGCCACAAAACGGGGATCGATACGGAAAAGGTTTTTGTAATGGGTGATTCCTTCGTCAAAGGAACGAAGAGTTTCCAGGTTTTCCAGGTCGCCAATGTGATGACTGACAAATACATACCTGTCGCGGGACAGCGAAAAAGTATTTTTCAACTCAGCACCGCAAGCCAGAATTTCCGGCAGGTTCACGGGGGCTGAGAGAGGATCCGGGGCGTATCCACGGGATCTGCGGATCGGATACGGTTTTTCCAGAAAAACGCGCACAACTGAATCATCGACCCGCATATGGATCGGGCGGTCGTGCGTGAGGAAGCAATCAGCGATGGGCGCCAGGCGTTCAAAAGCCTCACCGTCTTCGTACGCAATGGGTTCTTCACTGATATTTCCGCTGGTCATCACCAGGACATCGGGAAAGCCCGGTTCCGGTTGCAGCAAAAGCAGGTGGAGCGGAGTGTATGGAAGCATAAAACCGAGATAGTTTTGCGATGGAGCGGTGTGATCCAGGACTGACGAGGATGAACGCTTTTTGAGAAGAATGATGGGATGCGACGGTGATTCAAGTAGCGATTGTTCGGCAGTTGAAACCTCTACATACTTCCGGATTGTTTGAATTGATGCCGCCATCAGGGCAAACGGCTTGTCGGTTCGATGCTTTCTCAACCGGAGTTCATCTACTGCAGCTGGATTGGCAGCATCACAGGCCAGGTGGAATCCTCCAAGACCTTTGATTGCCAGTATCCTGCCATCAACCAAAGCCTTCCTTGCGCTTGCCAATGCGGTTTCATTGTCTGAGGTTTCAGAATATGGGTCGATGAATTTGATCTGCGGGCCGCATACCGGGCAGGCAGTTGGCTGGGCGTGATAGCGGCGATCGGTAGGATCATGGTATTCAGAAGCACAGGCATCACACATAGTGAAATGCGACATGGTAGTGTTCGGACGATCATACGGGATGTCCTGAATAATGCTAAAGCGCGGACCGCAATTTGTGCAATTGATAAAGGGATAGTGATACCGTCGATTATTAGGGTCCAGCAATTCCGCCTGGCAATCAGCGCAAATGCTCACGTCAGGAGAGACTGGCAGAAAATCACCGACCACAGCATGGCTTGCGAGGATGGAAAAACTCTCATAGACCTGGGGGATGACAGGAGTGGCGGAGAAAGAATCGATGCGAGACAATGGAGGTGAAGAGGAACGTAACTCCTTAATGAAGGAATCTATCGAAGATTCATCTCCGAATACTTCAATCTCAACCCCGCTGGAAGAATTGCATACCCACCCGGTTAGACCGTGAGAAGTTGCCAGGTTGTAGACGAAAGGCCTGAACCCCACTCCCTGCACAATGCCGGTAATATGAATGGACAAACCTGAAATTTCGCCGCTCATTCGCCTGACTTTTGCGATTTAATCTGTTCCTTCAACCAGTGGATCATGGCGGCAAATCCTTCACCGGTGTGGCAGGATACCGGGAAGGTGATCAAGCCTGGATTCAATAATTCAACACCGCGCCGGAAATATGCCATGTCAAAATTCACATAAGGCAGCAGATCTACTTTATTGATGACCAGGACACTCAGCCCGCGGTAGATATTCGGGTATTTGTACGGTTTATCATCGCCTTCAGGGACACTGGCGACCAATAGATTGATATGGGTGCCCAGGTCCCAGGCTGCCGGGCAGATGAGGTTGCCGACATTTTCAATGATCACGAGGTCAAGTTGCGAAAGGGGCAACTGATCAAGCCCATCGCTCACCATCGCCGCATCCAGATGGCAATCACCTCCGGTGTTGATTTGCACGGCTGGCATCCCTTGCGCGGTGATCTTATCCGCATCGATCGTCACAGGAGCGGTATCGCCTTCTATAACTCCAATCTTGTAGCCAGGGCTCAATCTTTGAATTAACTGAAGAATCAAACTGGTTTTACCGGCGCCGGGAGATGCCATCAGGTTGATGGAAAAAACATGGTTTTCATTCAAGCGCTTCCTGTTGATCGCTGCCATTCTGTCATTGGCGCTCAAGATTTTCTCCACCACAGGAACTTTGATGGTGCTCATTGTTTTACTCCTACTTCTTTTTTCTCAATTTCAATGCTGTCAATATAAAACTCATCGCCAGCGATAAGACGAGTGTGAATCCCGCCACAGTTTGGGCATTCAGATAACCGGCTGTCCATGTTGAAGTCACTGGCGCAATCCTCACAGTGAAACATGGCTGCAACGCGGGAAAAATGTAGTTTTGCTCCCTCGCAAATCGTCGATTCGGCGACCATATCCCAATAAAACTGCACGGAATCATCGACGATGGATGATAACTGACCGATAACCAGGTGAATAACAGTCACCCTGGCGGCTTCTGCTTGTGTAGCGTGCTCCAACGCAATTGATAGGATGTTTTCCGTTACAGATAGTTCATGCATCTCGGAGAAAATTATACTCCTAATAAGATAAATATTGGTGAATTTATAAATTTCGGTAAGTTTGAGAGTCTCAAATGTTTACGATAAGGTTCATCAATTCGAGCCGGGTGGTTAAGAAGCTTCTGGCAGTCACGTTGGCAATCCGGCGGTACATGTAAAAACCGATCTCATGATCCTGTTCGCACAGGTCCTGCAGAGGGCGGGCATCGATGCGGATGGCGTGGCAATGGGTGAGCGCCGTGGTTGTGCCGGTGCGCTGCCTGACGACGGGAGTCATCGCAGACCAGCCAAGAATATCATATGGACCAAGCACGCTGGTCTCCAATGAACCGCGGGTTGGAATGTGAATTTCAACGCGGATCTCGCCTTCAAGCAGGATGTACAGGAAATCCAACGCCGCGCCTTCACGAATAGGAGATTCACCGGCCTCGATCTCAATCAGTTCGCTGATACGGCTGAGACTGTCGATTTGGTCAGGATTCAGTTCCAATAAAAAAGGGATAGTTTTGAAAGCTTCAATGAGATCCATATTTCATCCAAGAATTCGCTGATAGAAATAGGATACCAATATTATGCAATGTGGTTTAGTGTTTTATGTCATCTGCTTATGGCTAATCATCCTCATTTACTGGTTTTACGCGGTGGACCAGAAAATAGACCGTTCCAACAAACAGCCCGCCGCCAATCATGTTCCCGATGGTAACCGGTAGCAGATTGTTGAGCAAGAAATTCCCCCAGGTGAGATTCTGTAACGACACTTCCAGCGAACTGATAAAAGCGGGATCAAAGACTTTCAATAAAAGCCCCGCCGGAACGAGGTACATATTTGCCACACTATGTTCAAAACCAGCGGCGATAAACATGGTTATCGGAAAAACAATGGCAAGTATCTTATCTGCCGTATTCTGACCGGTGTACGCAAGCCAAACTGCCAGGCAGACCAGAATGTTGCAGAGGATCCCAAGTGATAAAGCCTGACTAAAAGAAAACCCCGATTTGTTCAGTGCGATGGTCAACATTGTTTTTCCGAACTCGCCGCCCGAAAAATGGTATGTTTTCCCAAGGAGGATGAGGAACGCAATCAATATGGAACCAATGAAATTGCCGGCATAGACAACCAACCAATTTCTAAGCATGCCTGCCAGGGTGATCTTTTTTTGGAGCAAAGGGATGAACATGAGAATGTTACCGGTGAATAATTCCGCACCGCCCACAACCACCAGGATCAACCCGACTGAGAAGACAAGACCCTGAAGGGTTTTAACTACGCCATATGGCCAGACTCCGCTTGCGCCAGTTGCCACCACGGTCGCAAACACACCGCCGAAGGCAATATACATTCCTGCCAGGATAGCCAGAAGGAGCATTGGCCAAAAACGCAGCCTGGATTTAGTAATTCCTGCGGATGAGGCTTTTTCGATGATTGGCTGGGATGTGATGATTGGTGATGACTGGCCTTGATTTGCCATACGGAGTCTCCGTATCGAACGGATCAGGTGGATTTGAGCCAGTGATGGATCTTTTCAACGGCCATATCCACGAGTTGGGCAGTATGAATCGACAATTCCCTGGTGAAACCGAACGCGTACCCCCGCACCGATACCAGGAGAGCAGCCGGTTCTTTATTATATGCATTTTTCGTGATCGCGAGCAAGGACGGCGGCGTTAGATGATGCGTCAGTGGAGAATAATCAAAAACGGGATGGATGATCTCAGAGTGCACATCCTCAAGCACTGACCCGGTGTGGGCATCTACAAAACATATGCGGTCAAAACAAGCGATTACTTCCGCGTGTTCTGGAACGAGCTGCAGCTGGAAAACTACCTGGAAATCCGCATAAGGATCTAATTCATCATCGATCACGTCCGGATCCAACCCGAGAACTTGTTTTAGCTGCAATAGAACGTGCCAGGCAACGCCGTCATCCTGGCGATCCTGGTTGCCATAACCAAATATCAGAGTCTTCAATTTTATCCTCAAATAAAAAGGCGATGCCAGGCATTTCGCGCTGCATCGCCTTTGTTCGAATCAGGTTCCTATCCTCGGGTGATGGTCTTCACCAGATTGTCGGAGGAATCCCGGACCTCCACGATCATGGGCATTTGTCCGACCGCGTGGGTGGAGCAGGACAGGCACGGGTCGTGGGCACGGATTGCGGCTTCAACCCGGTTTAACAACCCTTCACGGATTTCCTGGCCGTTGATATAGGTCTTGGCGACGCTATCAACCGATTCGCTCATCGCCCAGTTATTATGGCCGGTGGAGACGATCAGATTAACCCGTTCAACCTGCCCGGTGTCCTTCATCCAGTAATGATGGATCAGGGTTCCGCGGGGTGCTTCGATGACGCCGATGCCCTGGGGCTTTGGATCGCGGCAGGTATTCAGGATTTGTTTGCTCATGATGTCAGGGTCATCCAGCAACACTTTGACATTTTCGGCAGCGTACAGGGTTTCGATCAGCCTGGCGGTGTGATAATGCAGGGTATTTTCAATCGGCTTACCGCCATTCATGGCTTTGAACTTTTGCAGCTCTTCGTTGGCGAGCGGGGTGGCGATGCGGTCAGACGCGTTGCACCGGCCAAGCGGTCCAACCCGGTATACTCCCTGGGGGAAGCCCATCTTCTTGTAATACGGGAATTTCAGATATGACCAATCTTCCACGTGCTCTGCGATGTAATCAAGGTATTTTTTCGGGTCAAATTTTTCAAGTTCTACACCGTCGGAGCCTACCAGGCGAATCATGCCATCATACAGCTCGAGCGTATTGCCAGGTTTGACCAAACCAAAGTAACCGGATTTCAACACAGCAAATTTGTTGATATCTTCGCTGTTCTTTTCCGCCCAATCCTTGATGATCGATAGACCGATCTTGATCGTGGCGATAACATCATCATAACCTGCGAGAATCAAGTCGCGTTCCTGGCTGGTGAGGGCTTTGTTGACACCCCCGGGGACGGCGAACGAAGGATGAATCCGACGGCCGCCAAGGATGCGAATGATTTCCTGCCCCCATTTGCGCAGGTTGATCGCCTTCAGGGTCAGTTGCGGGTCGGCCTGCAATAATCCAACTACATTGCGCATAGCTGGATCAGCGTCAAAGCCGAGGATCAGATCCGGGCCGGCGAGTTCAAAGAAATGCATGCCGTGGCTTTGTACGACCTGTCCCATATGCATCAGTTCGCGCAAGAGCGCGGCAGGCCGCGGGGGCGGAGCGCCTAGCGCATCATCGCCGGCCTTGGCAGAAGCCAGGTGGTGGCTCACGGGGCAGATCCCGCAGATTCTGGGCGTGATCAGCGGCATTTCAAAAACCATGCGGCCTTCGCAGAATTTTTCAAAGCCGCGGAATTCATTTACATGTAAGTATGCATGGTTGACAGTACCATCATCATTCATCCGGATGGTCACTTTCGCATGCCCTTCGATGCGGGTCACAGGTTCGATCGTTATCTTTTGAGCAATCATTCGTTACCTCCTAAAATTAATACCAGGAAAGTTTGTCACCCTTGACATCGGGCATGCGACCCTGGGCAAGTTCGCTTAGAACGTAGAATATCGTGTCTGCGTCCGGCGGGCAACCCGGGACAAAAACGTCCACAGGAACGACTTCGTGCAACGCGCGCACCTTGGTTGGAGCTGCTAATTCGGGATCGCTGGGGATTTTCCCGCTATCATCTGTACTTTCGGTTTCAACATACGCGCGGCGCAATGACTCTTCTATTGTGAAGAAATTACGCATCGCAGGAACGCCACCGAAAACTGCGCAATCCCCAAGCGCTACCAGAATCTTGCAGTGTGAGCGCATCCGCAGCGCCACTTCTTCGTTCGAAGTGTTGTTGATGCCACCCTCCAATACACCTACGTCAACACCGCTTTCATCCGGGTGTTTGAGATCAGTGATAGGGGTAGACCTCAATTCAGCGAGTTCAACGACCGCAGCAAGGCGTTCGTCCATGTCAAGCAGCGACATGTGACAACCAGCGCAGCCAGCCATCCAATCTGATGAGACCTTCGGTTTTGCCATAATCTCTCCTTATGTGCCTGTAAAGAATCTACCGATCAACGCGCGATTTCAACGGTTGCGACGCGCTTGAAGACTTCCTTGCTCCAATCGTTATCCAATTTTATCCCAAGTTTCGAGGATAATCTCTCGAGAGTAACCGCGACAGGAACAATTTCATCCTCCGGAGTGAGGGATTGGACAGCTTCAAGAACTCGCCCATCGCTGCTGAGATAATGCCCGGATTGCTCAAGCCAGTTGGTGGCTGGTAGAACGACGTCCGCACTGGCGGTAACAGGTGATGAATAACTGGCGAGTACGACTTTAAACGGGATCTTTTCAAATTCCTTGGCCAATTTCTGGGATACTTCCCCGTCACCAAGCGCCAGGAAGGCAGCCTTGTAATCAGATGGCTTGAAACTGGAATCGAGTTTCAGCTGCGAAGCAGCCAGGCTGTTTGCCTCACCCTTGAGGTTGACCAGTTTTGCCTTGACCAGGTCAGCGAATTCTTTCAATACTGCGATATCCACGTCGGATGCAAATACAATCACAGGATTTTCGACAGAAGCAATGATGAATGCTGCATCCAGATAATCATCAGTGGTTATGCCTGTTTTTTCAGCAAATACATCAAGGTCAGCAGCGGTGACGGCAGTCTTTCCCTTGGCCAAGCCAAGTTTAACTACCGCGGCTGTCAGACCCTTTAAGAAATCGGTGTACGTACCTTTGACCGGGGTGATGGATTTGTTCGCTGAACGGGCTAAACCGTTTTCTTCCTTATCCACTACAACCAGGTTCAAACCGCGCGGAAGGTTGCGCTTGATGAAGAATCCAGCAACCTGATGATCTTTCACCAGGTCAGTGTCAAGCACAAGGACGCTGTCAGCATGTTCGAGTTCTGTCACAGAGGACTCAATGGACTTGCCAAACTGGTCTACAAAAGCAGCGGTGGCGGAGGTGAATACACCTTCTTCCGTTGTGGTCACGAGAGAAGCACCAAGTTTGGTCTGGAAAAGCTGTTTGAATTGGTACAGCGCCTCTACCGGCTGGCGGGTTGAGATCAAGGCTGCAATGGGGCTTGACTTCTCACCCTTGGCGGGTTGGATCGCGCCGGCGATGGCAGAGAGGGCTTCTTCCCAGGTGGCTGCCTTTAGCGCACCATTCTTGCGCACCATCGGCGTATGAATTCTGTCGCATTTTTCAACCATGGGGATGAAGCGGCCGATCTCGCAAATCACACCTTCATTGAATTTCTCATCCCAATTGCCATCGACCCGGACCAGGTTATTGTCGCGTGTAGAGACTTTGAGACCACACCCGAGAGAACATCCTACACACACCGTGTCAGTTGTATCAAATTTGACTTCGTGACCCAAGTAGGCGCTCCAGCGGTCAATGAGAGCGCCGGTGGGGCAAACCTGCACACAGGAACCGCACGAAATACAGGTGCTTTCGCCCAGGGGCACGCCGGTATCAGCAACCAGGATGCTTTTGGCTCCCCGTTCTTCGAAACCGAGCGTGAAATTACCGATCAACTCACCGCAGGCGCGTACGCAGCGCCGGCAAAGAATACAGCGGTTGTTTTCAAGAATGATGTATGGATGCGAAGCGTCCACCGGGTAGGGTTGCCAGTTAGGCTGCAACGGCCAGTGGGTCATTCCCTCGTTATACGCAGCATTTTGAAGTTCGCAATCGCCGCCGCTGACCTGGCAGTACGGGCAAAAGTGGTTGCGTTCGCTGAATATCAATGTGAGCACGAACTTACGCGCATCCAGTACCTTCTTGGTATTCGTCTTCACAACCATATTGTTGGTGACAGGCAGGGTGCAGGAAGGCTGCAATGTCCTGGCGCCTTCCACCTCCACCAGACACAGGCGGCAGCCGCCGTACGGGGTGAGGTGGGGATGGTTGCATAAAGTCGGGATATCGATCCCAGCGCTTTGCGCGGCTCGCAATACAGTCGTCCCTTCGGGAATTTCTATTGTTTTTCCGTCGATAGTAACAGTGACCATATTAGAATCTCTCCTGTTATTTGATCTAGATACGTTTTCCGCTCATCGGGCAAACTCCCGTTGGGCAAACTTTCAAGCGAATATGGGCTTCAACTTCCGCCCGGTAATGTGTCAAAATATCTCTGATGGGAGCACCGGCGGTTTGACCAAGACCGCAATTCGATAATTGGTACAGATTGTCGCTCAGCAGCATGAGGTCATCCAGGTCTTTCATCAACCCAGTGCCTTCGGAGATGTTGGTTAGTATCTCAAACGCCCGCTGATTGCCAATCCGGCAGGGGTTGCACTTGCCGCAGCTTTCCTTGCGGAAGAAGTTCAGCAGGACCCTGGTAAGATCGACCACGCAGGTATCAGAATCGCAGATCAGCAGCGCGCCAGAACCAAGAGCAACACCGGCTTTCGCGAAGGAATCAAAATCCATGGGTGTGTCCTGTAGACTGGCTGGGACAATGGATCCGGATGAGCCGCCGGTTTGAGCCAGTTTGAATGTCTTGCCATCCTTCATTCCCTTACCATAAATGGCGATCACTTCCCGAAGCGTGATCCCCATCGGCACTTCGATCAAACCGGTGACATTGACATTGCCGAGAATGGTGTAAACCTTGGTGCCCGGGCTGGAGGCTGGGCCAAACCCTCTGTACCACTCCGCTCCATTGCGAAGGATCGGTGGCACGTTGGCAAGTGTCTCCACGTTATTGACCAATGTGGGTTTTCCCCATAGACCATTGGTTGTCGGGTAGGGAGGCCTTGCGCGGGGTTCACCGCGCTTTCCTTCAATGGATTCGATCAAAGCGGTTTCTTCGCCGCAGATGTAGGCGCCGGCTCCGCTGTGAACGTGAAGGTCAAAATTGAAATCTGTACCAAAGATATTCTCACCCAGGAAACCCATTTCCCGGGCAGCGGCGATGGCATTTTTTACCCGTTCCTGGGCAAGGGTGTACTCGCCACGAATGTAAAGGTAGCCTTCGTCAGCGCCCACCGCGTAGCCCGCGATTGCCAGGGCTTCAATGATCGAGTGGGGATCCCCTTCGAGAATCAATCGGTCCTTGAAAGTGCCGGGTTCACTTTCATCCGCGTTGCAAATGACATATTTCTTGGCACCCGAGGCTTTTTTGACAAAACGCCACTTGGTCCCGGTCGGAAATCCGGCGCCGCCGCGACCGCGTAAGCCGGATTTTTCAAGAGTAGAGAAGATATCCTCCGGCGCCATTTCGGTAACGGCCTTTGCCAGCGCCTGGTATCCATCATGGATGATGTATTCATCGATCGAATCTGGGTCGATGATGCCGGCGCGTTCCAGCACAATTCGTTGTTCCGCGGGGAGCGTTCCTTTCCTGGCAGTCAACCAGGCGATCTTGCCGGTGAGCTCTTTTATGGGCGCCTGAAGTTCAGCGGCGATCCTGCCTTTGTACAGATGCTCTTCAACCAAGTGATGCACGTTATCTGGTTGTACAGGACCATAAATAACGGCTTCTGGGTAAATGATAACCAATGGGACCGCGTCATGCCGGCCTACATCCCCGACCATGGTTAACGAAACTTCGTTTTCAAGACCAAAAGAGGAGATTTCTGCCTGGATCGCCTGGTAAACCTCGTTGGCCCCATTCTCGATACTGAGAGGGTCGCTTGAAACCAGGACCATTGAACGATAAGCTTTCATGTATGTCTCCTCTTATTGATATTTATCAAGAATTGAGGGAACCAGTGAAGCATCAACATTCCCGTAAACATCATCATCCACCATCATAACCGGGCCAACCGCACAAATACCAAGGCAGCTGGTGGTAAGCAGTGTCCATTTACCATCGGGAGTAGTCTCGCCTTCGTTTAGGTGTAGATGCTCCTTAACCGCGAGCCACACCGCCTGACCCCCGGCGACATGGCAGGGGGCGCTTTCACAAAACTGGATCGTGTGTTTCCCCCGGCGTTTCGTTGAAAGCATCCGGTAGAAGCTGGCGACCGAAAACAACTGGCTTTTGGGGACGCGCAGCAGCTTGCTGATCTCATCCAACGCCTCTGAGGGCAGATAACCAATTTCACGGTTAACATCATTTAGGATGGGAATCAACTCATCCTTCGAAGCCCCAAAGCGGTCAACAGCGTTCTTGACGGCTTGAATAACCAGCTTGCCATTACTTTCTTCCACTGTCATCTAGCTCCTCCAGTGCATCGAATATGGTACAACAAAAGAGCGGCTTAGTTAATAACGATGGCATTAAAGTTACACACTTGCATACAAATTCCACACCGCACGCAGACATCCGGATCGATCACATGCGTCTGCCGGCGTTCGCCGCTGATGGCGTTCACCGGGCAGTTGCGCGCGCACACAGTGCAGCCTGTGCACACACCGTCGATGATCTCGTAGCGGATAAGCGCTTTGCAGACTTTCGCCGGGCAGCGTTTCTCAAATATGTGGGCTTCGTATTCTTCCCGGAAGTGCTTGAGGGTTGTGATGACAGGATTTGGCGCTCCCTGGCCAAGGCCGCAGAGGCTGTCATCTTTAATCTGCTCGCAAAGGTACTCGAGCGTTTCGATGTCATCCGGATGCCCCTTTCCAGCGCAGATCCGTTCCAGGATTTCAAGGATGCGGCGGGTGCCGACCCGGCAGGGGGTGCATTTGCCGCAGGACTCGTCCTGGGTAAAATCCATAAAAAACCTGGCGATATCCACCATGCAGGTTTCATCGTCCATGATCACGAGGCCTCCAGAGCCCATGATCGAACCAGCCTGGTTCAACGCTTCATAATCGACGGGCAGATCGAGGTAGGCTTCAGGCAAACATCCACCCATTGGTCCGCCAGTTTGAATGGCTTTGAATCCTTTGTCGTCCTTGATTCCGCCGCCCACGTCGTAAACGATCTCGCGCAGCGTCAATCCAAACGGAATTTCGATCAGGCCGCTGTGTTTGACATCACCAGCAAGGGCGAAAGTCTTGGTGCCCTTGGATTTTTCAGTTCCCATGCTGGCGTACCAATCCGCGCCCTTGAATATTATTTGCGGAATATTGGCAAAGGTTTCGACGTTGTTGATGTTGGAGGGCTTGGCAAACAGCCCTTTGACCGCGGGGAAGGGAGGACGAGGCCTGGGCTCTCCCCTCAAACCTTCAATCGAGGCCATAAGGGCGGTTTCCTCACCGCATACAAACGCGCCGGCGCCCATTCTGACTTCAAGGTCAAAGCTGAAGTCGGTGCCGAGGATATTCTTACCAAGCAGGCCGATGTTCTTCGCCTGTTCAATGGCAATCCGCAGGGTCTTGACAGCGATCGGATACTCAGCGCGGCAGTAAATGTAACCCTGGTTGGAGCCGATCGCGTACGCAGCGATGATCATGCCTTCGATCACTGCGTGGGGGTCGCCTTCGAGCACACGGCGGTTCATGAACGCCCCAGGGTCGCCTTCGTCCGCGTTGCAGATCACGTATTTTGGATTTTCCTGGCTGGCGCGGGCAAATTGCCATTTCTTGCCGGTCGGAAAACCTGCGCCGCCGCGACCGCGGAGGCCGGATTTCAATACTTCATCGATGACCTGTTCGGGGGTGTATTCAGATAAAACTTTACCTAGAGCCTGGTAGCCATCCTCCGCGATGTAATCTTCAATGTTCTCAGGGTCGATTTTTCCGCAATTGCGCAAGACCACCCGGATCTCTTTGGCGGTCGGGGCTCCAAGTTCCTCATCAGTAAAGGCTTTTTCTTCCGTGACGAACTTCTTGGCAACTCTACCTTTCAGGAAATGTTCCTCAACCAGGTAGGCCATGTCGTCAGGGGTGAGGTTCGAGTAATGCACACCCTCCGGGTACACCATCAATTCCGGACCCGAGTCACAGCCGCCGATTCGGGAGGTTTCAAGGACCTGGACCTCGTCGATCAGTCCCTGGGCAACCAGTTCATCCTGCAACGCATCCATGACTTCATGGGCGCCCTTTTTTAAGCATTCTGGATCTACGCAGACTAACACATGTGAACGGTAATACTTCATAACATTCGGCCTTTTGTAAATTTTGATTTGTTAGATGTTAATCACGTTGCTGGTAACTGCTTTTCCATCCACAACATGTTCTTTGACAATCTTTCGGGCAACTTCCGGTGTCACTTTTCCGTAGGTCACTTTTGGTTGCTCGCCAACGATCACCTGCACAATCGGTTCTTTTTCGCATAGACCGATGCACCCGGTCTGGGTGACGATCACACCGGCAATGGCATCTTTTTCAATCGTTTCAAGGATGGCTTTCATCGCATCGCGAGCGCCTGCAGCAATTCCACAGGTTCCCATACCGACGATCACCTGGACTGCGCCAGAAGTAGCCTTTAATTCTCGTTTTTTTAATGCTTCTTCCTTGGCTTTTTTAAGATCTTCGAGGCTTTTAATAGTTGCCATTTTGTCTTCTCCTAATTACTCTGGTTTATTGTGATTACATTGTCCTGTGTAAACTCAGGGTTGGTTTCAATAATCGTAGACGTGATCATGTCTTTGATGATCGGATAAACGGAGGGTTCTGTCATGGGGATGTCTCCCAGTTCCGTTTTGACCGGTTCATCATCAAATGAGGAGACCCTGTCATTGTACCCGTAGGTAAATATCCAGTGAACCTGTGGATTGGTTACCACCAGGTTTAAAATTGTGGTTTCCAGGTCGCCGATCGGCATACGGTCGATGTGGCTGCGTTGAAATTGGACGAAGAGCCTGGTGCCTTTTCCAATTTCTGAGTTGATTTCAAGGAAGCCCTTGCAGGCTTCAGCTGCGGCTTTCAGAAGCGGGATGCCCAGGCCCACCTTGCGGGTTGTGCGGGTTGTGGTGAATGGATCGATCACCCGGGCAACCATTTCAGCGGTCATTCCCCGTCCATTGTCTTCAACGCTCATTTGTAAAAGATCAAGATTGCTGTTTTCAATCACCGTGATGGTAATATCTTTTGCTTCCGCAGAAATGCTATTTTCAGCGATATCCAAAAGATGGAGCGCAAGTTCTCTCAAGAACTATTGCTCCTTGTCATCCTGGATTGGCTTTAATAACTGGGGAAGCTTATTTGGACGCACCCGGCCAATGACATCTTCATCAACAACGATCACCGGTGCCTGCGAGCATGCGCCGACACATCGGCAAACCTCAAAGGTGATGTGGCCGTCGGAAGTCGTTTGACCCGGCTCAACACCCAGAAGCTGCTTGGTTTTTTCGATGAGGGATGGCGTTCCACCCACATAGCAGGCAGTCCCCATGCAAAATTTTACGGTGTGTTTCCCGCGTGGGGTAGTGGTGAAAAATGAGTAAAACGATACAACACCGTGCACCCTTGAATATGGTACGTGCAGTCTTTCAGCAACATACTCCTGCATGGGCTCACTGATGAAGCCAATCGCAGTCTGCAGCTCGTTCAACACAACCATCGTTGCGCCGGGTGTTTCCATGTGCTGCTCTATGATTGTATCGATCACGGCTTTTGTACCGGGATCGCCCAGCGGTTCATTCGTTGGATATGTTTTCTTGGTTATCGTCGCAGTCATTCAGTTCTCCAGTATGTTATGGACAGGCATAAGCGCCATGCCTGACTATGATAAGTGTACACTTACGAGGTTGTTCCATCAATAAACAAATGTCATGATTCGTGATGAAGGATTACCAATATAATTCGTTCTGGATTCAGATTATTTTACTTGATATCTGAGAATTGGTGCCGGATTTCAAAACTTCTACCCAATTCATTTTTTAGCGCGGATGATATTTCATCTATAGTGGGCTGAGAGAGTGTCAAGTACAGGCTGCCCAGGAACTCATCCAACCGGTGAACGTCACCATTTTGGATCACTGGCGTGCCTTGAATACTTGGGATCTCCTGGCGGGCCTGCTGAGGCGTGATATGCCGGGATATCTCTACAGCTGGAAACTGAATCCCGGGGGGCAGAAAGCCAAGATTTTCGATCAATCCAAAAGCCTTTCGATTGATGTGAGCAGGAATAAAGAGCCCACCGAGGTTGTAGACCAATTTATAGGCTTCATCGAGAGAGAGTGAGGATGATGTGAGCAGCAGACGGTCTTCGTGCCTGATGAACTCCCCGGTCTCATCCACTACGAATTGTCCACCGAAATGGTCGGGTTGATTTTGAATGTTGGGAAAAGTCGGGTCGATCGCGCGCTGGAAAGAATTAACCTGTTCCAGGGTGTCGAAAAGGCAAAGCGAATGGATATCTTCACGGGTCTGCAGTTCCATACCGGGAAGAACAACAAGGGAAGTGTTTTCAGCAGCTTTTTGTACAGCCTGGATATTGGCGCTGGCATTGTGATCCGTCACGGCGATGAGCGTGATACCGAGATCGAGGGCAGCCTCGACGATCAACGGGGGAATCATCTCCACTTCTGCGCATGGAGAGAGCACAGTATGGACATGAAGATCCGCCCGAAAAGAATTAAGGGTCACAGCTGTTAAATGGGTTCTGCTTCAGGTTTACAGCGCAAGCCCAGTTCCCATAATTTACCAATTACATAAAATGATGAATGCGCCGTACCCAGCAAGGTAACTCCTTCTTCGTTGGCTTTTTCGATGATTGATTCATCGGGTAACGCGTTCTCTGTGATGATCACAGCCGTCAGATCGAGCAAAGTCGCCACAGCGACAATGTTACCGTGAGCCTGGAGTGTTACCCAGATGGAATGCTTGGAGGCTCCAGCCATCACGCAGCTCAATAAGTCGGATGCATAGCCGCAACTGGGTTCGATGGCAGAAAAATCCCGGGAGGTTGTGTATACTTTCAGGTTGAGTGCGTCTATGACTTGCTGTAAGTTCATGTCTTCTCCTTTGAAAAAAGGTACAAATAACTAACTTCCTTCGCCAACCGATTCTTTGTCCGAGAGGAAAATCTTCAAGCGCAGATTCGTTCCACGTCCATAGACGGATTCAAGGCGCATGGAATCTACACAACGCTGGATATTGACTAGCCCCATCCCGGCGCCGAAGCCTAATTCGCGAACAGTCTCTGTCGCGGTCGAATAGCCAGGACGCATCGCAAGATTTACATCCTCGATACCGGGTCCATCGTCAGAAATCGTGATGGAGATTTGATTCGGCTCAATTTCCACGCGGATAATGCCGCCGTTGGTTGTGTGGATGATCAGGTTCATCTCGGCTTCGTAGACCGCAATGCCCGTTCGACGAGCGATCTGCGGGTTGGCGCCCAACCTGAGCAAGGCACGCTTGATTGCGGAGGAAGCCGCGCCGCCATGAGTGAAATCACCCTGCTTGATGTTGTAGCGCAGGATCAGGCTGGATCGGTCGGATTCGATGTCTTCAAAGAGGTGGCTTGCGCGGTAGCGGCGAACCTCCTCTTCGTGGTAATCGTGTTCTATTGCATGCAGGATACCGCTGGTGATATCACCCTTTGTGAGGATTCCCACCAGGTTGCCCGAGTTGTCCAGCACCGGCATGCGTCCGTAATGGGAGCTGACAAAAAGCTTTAGCGCTTCAATGACCGGATCGGAAGCTTTAACAGTGAGCAGCCTGGTGCTCATGTACCGGCTGGTGGCTGATTCGAGGTCCGCTTTTTGAAGGCATTTGAGCAGATCCTCAATACTGACCAATCCAACCAGTTTTCCTGAATCCAGAACCGGCGCCCCAGAGATCCTGTTTTGCCGGAATAATTCGAGAACGGCGCTCATCGAGGTCTGAGGAGATACCGTGACCGGGCTTGGCGTCATCACTTCTTCGACTTTTAATTCATACGCCAGTTCTTCTACCCGGGTGATATTCTCAGTTTCAGCCTGGGTCAGAGTCTTCCGTTGAAATAAGGAATCAGGAGGCACTTTTTACCTGTCAACTATCACAGTTACAATCACTGCCATCAACCGCGCGTTCGAGGCTCTGCAGACCAGCCACATATAATCTGCCGCACAGTTCAAACATCCCAAATGGAGACGAAATCAACGCGATCTGCTCCTGTTCAGCAAGTTGAAGCGTTTCGGGAGGAGGCGTTTTACCGCGTACCAGGATGATCGCGGCGACATCAGCCATTACCGAAGTACGCACAACCTGGGGATTGCATAAACCGGTGAGCAAAACAGCCTCGGGCTGGATGGAAGCCAGAACGTCGCTCATCAGGTCAGCGCCGCAGCCTCCTTTTACCTCCCGCTGAAGATCTGCAGAACCATTATACAAATGACCGTCAATTAGTTTGATCAATTCTTTTACATTCATATTCACCTAAATTTGCCTATAATAACAGCTATGATAACCACAATAAATCATAAGGGCAAGTGGAATTAATCACCTTTATATCATCCATTTTTGGGCGGATCCAGGTCAGTATGTTAAAATGATGAGGAAAGAGAAAAAGGGTTCATCATGAAAAACCTCATTAATTCAGTAAAAGGCACCAGAGATTTTTACCCGAGGGAAATGACCATCCGTAAATGGCTTTACGCTCAGATCGGGGAAATATCAAAGTCATTTGGATACCAGGAGTACGAAGCGCCGTTAATTGAACGCATTGATCTCTACGCGGCCAAATCTGGCGAGGAGCTTGTTAAACAACAGGCGTTCGTTTTCAACGATAAGGGGGGAGACCTGGTTACATTAAGGCCTGAACTGACACCCAGCCTGGCAAGAATGGTAGCTGCCAGGCAGAATGAGCTGGTTTACCCGCTGAGGTGGTGGTCATTCGGGCCATTCTGGCGCTATGAAAAACCCCAAAAAGGGAGAACTCGGGAATTCTTTCAGTGGAATATTGACATGATCGGGGTCAATTCACCAGAATCAGATGCGGAATTAATCGCGATATGCGCAAGTTTCCTAAAAAAAGCAGGTCTATCACCGGACCAGGTTCAGATCATGATCAATCACCGGAAACTGATGGAAGATCAGTTAGTGCAGATCGGAATCGGATCGGAATTGATAAAAGATGTTTTTCGGTTGATCGACCGCGTAGATAAACTCTCGCACCAGGAATGGGTGGCGATGGGTCGTGAGGTGGGTTTATCAGAAACACACCTGGCAGGACTCAATACGCTGCTTGAAAACCGCGATTTATGGAAAGAATCCCAGGAGCTTGTTAGAATTATTGATGTTCTTAACAGCCTTGGAGTATCAGAATACGTCAAATTTGATCCAAGAATCATCAGGGGTTTGGATTACTATACCGGGACAGTGTTCGAAGCCTGGGATGTTGGCGGTGACGGCCGCGCCATCCTGGGCGGGGGGCATTACGATAATCTCGTGGGAGATGTTGGCGGCGAAACGCTGCCGGGGGTGGGTTTTGCCATGGGAGATGTGATGATCACCATCCTGCTGGAAAAGTATGGGTTATTACCCCAAGGGCAAGATATGGGCAAGGTTGTTTTTGTTTCAGTTTTTGATCCAGAACACTACCAGGCTTCCGCGGCGATTTCTGCCAGGCTTCGATCAGAAGGGTTTGATGTAATTTGCTACCCAGAAGCTGCAAAACTGCAGAAACAGCTAAAATTCGCAGACCGGATGGGAATTAAGATTGTCATTTTG
>CAYYBP010000023.1:0-21495 GCA_964470275.1 uncultured Anaerolinea sp.
GCTCGAGAGAGCGGGTTTTTCTTTCTTGACTTTATGAGACTTGCTTGAGTTTACTTGTTCGACTGACCCACTCGTTGATGAGGAGAGCGGCCAGGATGATCGCGCCACCGATCAGCAGGCGGGGGATATTGGTGGTCTCACCGAAGACCAGCAGCGAGACCGCCACCGCCAGCGGGATCTTGAGGTCGTTGAATACTGCCAGGGTACCGGTATTCACCCGCCGCGCGCCAATGTTCCATAAAAAGAAACTTAAGCCCGACGCGATCGCCCCAAGGTAAAGGATGGTCGCCAGCTGTTTTGTGGTCAGGGTGAGCGAACCCAGGGGTGTGAAAACCAGTGTCGCCAGGCCGGTGACCACCAGCGCTCCCAGGTAGAGGTAACCAAACACCTCCCGGTCCTTGAGGCCAGGTAGTTCAGCCATGATCCTTCTGTAATATATCTGACCGAAAGCGTAGCAGAGATTTGACAGCTGCACAAGCAGAAACCCGCTGATGACGCCGGGAGAAGTTGCTGATTCGCCCTCGATGATCCATGTGCCTGCCACGCTGATCAACGCGACCATCAGGTGCAAAAGGTTGAAACGGCGCGAAAAGACGTCATCTATGAGGGTAACAAAAATGGGGGTGAAAATGGTGAAGAGGGCCACCTCGTAGGCTTTTAAGTTCTTAAAGGCTGCCAGGTAAGCGATATACATGATCCCGAACTGCAGTAAACCTGTGAGCGCCAGTTTGGCGGCAGTCTTCCGGTCAACTTTTTTGAACCGCAAGAGGGGTAAAAACACCAGCGCGGCGATCAGCATGCGGCCAAACGCCACAAAAGTTGAGTCCACGCCCGACAGGTTGCCCTTGATCAAACCAAATGAAAAAGCCCAGATCAACGAAACAAAAAACAGGTAACCCATAATTGCCCTTTGCTAAATGGAATTTATATATCGCAGCCATCATATCATAGAAGCTTGATACAGGATCGGGCGGGGTACAAAATGCCTGTTTTTGCGAATTGTAAAAGCAAATTGCTTAAAACATTATACAAAACCTGTTACAAACTCGGACTTTTAGGTATTATATAACCAATGATATACAAACTATATACAAAAAACAAGGAGAAAAAATGAAAATCTTAACCCCTGTAGCTTTATTGTTGGTAGCGCTTTTCGCGATCAGTGCTTGCGCCCCGCAAGCGACCCCTACTCCCGACCCCACAATGATCCCGGAACCCCAGTTGATGGATATTGTTGATACAGCAGTGGCGGATGGACGCTTCACCACACTCGTGACCGCTATTCAAGCGGCTGGCCTGGTCGATGCGCTCAAAGCCGATGGGCCGCTCACAGTTTTTGCTCCGACCGATGATGCCTTCGCTGCCCTGCCCGCAGGAACAGTCGATTCATTGCTAAAACCTGAGAACATTGAGCAGCTCAAATCCATCCTCCTCTACCATGTGGTCGATGGCAAGGTTATGGCAGCTGATGTTGCCGGTTTGACCTCAGCCACAACCCTGCTCGGCAAAGACCTTGCAGTAAAGGTGGACATGGGCAATGTGTACATCAACGACTCCAAGGTGATTGTCACTGATATCGAAACCTCCAATGGCGTGATCCATGCCATCGATGCGGTCTTATTACCCCCCACTGACCTGATGGACATCGTTGACACCGCCGTTGCAGATGGTCGGTTCACCACGCTGGTCACAGCAGTTCAGGCGGCAGGGCTGGTGGACGCCCTCAAAGGTGAAGGTCCGCTGACCGTATTTGCCCCGACCGATGATGCTTTCGCTGCACTTCCCGAGGGAACGGTTGAATCACTCCTCCAGCCGGAAAACATCGAGCAATTGAAATCGATCCTGCTCTACCACGTGGTCGAATGGAAAGTCATGGCAGCTGATGTTGCCGGTTTGACCTTAGCTCCAACCCTGCTCGGTAAAGATGTGGCTGTCAAGGTGGACATGGGCAACGTATACATCAATGACTCCAAAGTGATCCTTACCGATATCGAAACCTCCAACGGTGTAATTCACGTCATTGACGCGGTCTTACTGCCCCCCGCTGACATGATGGACATCGTTGACACCGCCGTTGCAGATGGTCGCTTCACCACCCTCGCTACCGCGCTGGAAAAAGCCGGCCTGATTGAAACCCTCAAAGGAGAGGGTCCATTCACTGTCTTCGCCCCGACCGATGAAGCCTTTGCCAAGCTGCCCACTGGAACAATTGAGAACTTGTTGAAGGCTGAAAACCTCGAGCAGCTGAAGAATATCCTCCTCTACCATGTTGTTTCCGGCAAGGTGATGGCGGCTGATGTGGTAACCCTCACCAGCGCTGATACCGTCCTCGGAACACCGATCAGTATCAAGGTTGACAATGGCACGGTGTACCTGAATGACACGGTCAAAGTGATCATCACCGACGTCGAAGCTTCAAACGGGGTGATTCACGTGATCGATGCAGTCTTGATTCCAGAGTAAATCGCGCCTCCCCTAAACATACAAGAGAATTGGCAACCTGCCACTTCTCTTGTTTTTTTCATCCTTAGTTTAGCCCCAGGAAAAGGACCGCATTTATGTTTGGTGAAGTAGGGTGAAGTTATTCAGTATAAACAAGAATAGACCCCATGTGTTGTCGATAAAATCGCTTTGAAATTTCTTCAGATACCTTAAAATTTAGCTGAATTATATGTCTGTTTCAATTACAAAGTGAGGATCTTTCAACCGTGAGATAAAAAGTAGGCTGAGAAAAAGTAGGAGCACTGCAAGCAGAAGACCCGGTGTGAAAGAACCGCTTTGGGTTTTTAGCGCTCCCATGAGATACACAAATACCACGGAGATTTGACCAGAGAGTTGGAAGAGTCCGTTGGACGTACCTTCCGGGGTTGGCTGGGAAATCTCAGCTCCAAATTGCATGCTGATGGGGCTGGCGCTGGTGAGAAAGAATCCCAATGCAAAGGCCGATGCTAATAGTAACCAGAATGAATCGGCAAAAGTTAATCCGATCAAACCTGGGATCGCCAAACCGAGCCCGATATAGAGGAACTTCTTACGCTTGTGTTCCTTGTCGGAAAAAGCAGGAAGGATGATCGCTCCACATATTCCGCCCACCAGCAATAACGCTCCGAGCAACCCCGCATCAGAAGGAGTGAAGCCCCGCGGGCGGATGATATTTTCAATCCAGGTAGTGACACCATTGAAAATTGCCATCCCCACGAACGCGATGACCAGAATCATCCAGAACATACGATTTGAAAGGGCATTTTTCAAACCGGTGAGCATCAACGCCTTGGTTCCCTCTTCCTTCAGATCTGGAGGGGTGAGGGGCTTTTCACGGGCGAACACGAGAAACAGGATGGCAGAAAATGCGGATATTCCACCATATACCAATTGAACGTTTGCGATGCTCAGACTCCTGGATAATAAGGGTGTGATGACCATTCCCAGAGCTACCCCCAGCAAACTGGCAAGCGTGATAAGGCCTACGGCGGTTGCGCGGAATTCTATGGGGAACCATTTAGCAGGCACTGTTGTCCACGAATTCATCAGGAAGGGTTGCCCGATTGCGATTCCGATTGTGCAGATCAACACCAGCGAATAGTTCGAACCGGCAAACCCTCGTAATACACTGAAAACTCCCATGAGAACTGCACCAAGGATCACCGCTTTCCGAAAACCCCATCTGTCAATCGCCCATGATTCCGGGATAGATAAGGGGATATATGCGATCATGAAAATCATCGCTAAAAAACCGATTTGCAGGTCATCTACCCTGTAAAAACGGGCAGCTTCGCCAGTTACAGGCGCGTATGAGATCCATAAAAGCTGCATCATCAAGTTGGCAAACATAAAAACCGCCAGTACAACCCAACGGTATGGGTAAACCTGTATCTTTTCAGATTTCATCATTTCTCCAATGAAGCAAGCTTTGTTAATCTGTCTATTAAACCCTCATCGGATGAATTGGTTTCCATAAAAAGCGGGCTTGCGATAAATTAGCTATTTCACCGTCTATTTGGCGATTACGGCGGTGGTTTATGTGAGAGCTATTCTTGTCGTATATCCCTTGATATAAAAAAAACCAGGCGTTCAAGCAGCCTGGTTAATTGTCTAACAGCCAATTCCTTATTCTTTTTTACATATCTATCTCCAGACGGAAACGCCACTGAAGAAATGATATTCAACCTTATAACCGTAGAACCTGATAAGTACGAGAAACATTCATGTCCAGCAGTATTAAATATTTATGCCGCCTCAAGAGATTCTGATTCATGTTGTTTAACCTGGAATTGGTCGACGAGGATCAAACCTGCCCCAAAAAGAAGCAGCGTTGCGCCAATAATGGTCATGGTGGTATTGAAAGCATCGGCGTAATTCACTCCGCCCCATGTGTGGGTGGGTGCCATGAAGTACTGGATCGTCAGGCACAGGGCACCGGTGACAATGGCGGCCGCGCCGCCGGACTTACGGCCTTCCTTGCGCGGAGCTTTTGTGTAATCGACCCCGCTCCAGATGGCAGGAATGCGGAACAACAGGAAGATGACCAGGGTAAGTACCGTGATGTAGACGACAGCATCCACCGGCATTGAGGATCCCCTCAGGGAGCGGGAGGTGATGATGTGGATCACGCCAACCACCAGGCCAAGAACGAGCGCGATCAAGGCTGCTTTGTAGCTGCCGGCTTTGCCTTTCGCCAGCATCACCACCGCCCGGATGCCCAACACCCCGATCGCAATCGTGACGATGACATAAAGGATGTACAACCATTGGAAGGGTGCCAGGGGCGCCATCGAGTCCCACTTGGTGGGGAACAGCGCTGCGCAACTTGTGCCTGCCCCGCCGAGTACTGTGAATGCAGCGGTGAGAGACATGAACAGGATGCCGATGAAGCGTAAAAACTTGGAAAATCCACTTTCTGGTTTCATATTATTCTTCCTTTCTTTCTTGAAATGATTTAAATTGCCAGCAGGATCATCGATGCCAGCATATAAACAGAAGCAAATTTGAACAGGGAGTAATTTAATTTCGAATTGGGTCTCACCAACATCATCACAGCCAGTACCATCAGTCCGCCCGATAGAATTCCCATCAGGTGGAGGGCGCCTTGTTGAACGCCCACCAGGACGGCCGCTGAAATGATCAACGCGGCAGCCACCAGGCTGGCGATCGCGATTATCGAGCGTGTAACTTTCTCCCCGTAACGCGCGGGGAAGGTGGGAATGCCAGCCGCGTCGTAATCCTCGCGGTAGCGCATACTGAAGGTCAGCATATGGGTGGGGATCCAGAACAGGATCGAGAGCGCCAGGATGATCCCGATGCCATCGATCGCTCCCATTCCCAGCGTTCTGCCGGCCAGGATCGGCATTCCCCCGGCGATCCCGCCCCAAATGACCGACCAGCAGGTGCGGCGTTTCAGCAGTATGGTATATACCAGGAAGTCAAAGAAGATCCCGCCGGATATTAACATGGCATAAAGTGGTGATAATATCGCCGCAATTCCCGCGCCAAGAATCGAGAGTATCAACCCCAGCGTGAGGGCTTCACGCGGGGATACCTTTCCGGTTGCCAGCGGGCGGTGGTGCGTGCGGTTCATCACCCGGTCGATATCGCGGTCGTACCACATGTTGAGCACGGTGCTGCCGCTGATTGATAGCAGCAGGCTCGTCAGCAGACCCGCCATGGTGGACCAGTGGGTGAAGGGGCAGCGCGCGCTCATATAACCCGCGACCCCGGTAACTGTGAGCAGCAGGGTTTGCAGGCTTTTGATCAACGGCCAATAATGCTTCAGCTTATTCGTGATCGTTTTCACGCTACTCCATGTTATGGTTATTATTGATCCCGCGCGCATCTGAAACCGATGCCGGGTCCAAAGTACACCGGGGTGGCGTTGTTGCGCGCCCATACCCGCAGATTGTTTTCATACACATTCTTGCTTCCACCGCGCATGTAGCGGTAATGTTGTAACTCGTACACATCCCCGGTCCACTGCCAGACGTTGCCGGCCATGTCGTACAAACCGTAAGGGCTGGCTGAATCCAGTGTTACGTAGCCATCGTACGTCGAACCATTGTAAAAGCCGACCGGCGTGGTGCGGGATCCGAAGGTGGACATATTCTCAAATGGATCGCGGCTGAAGTAAAAGTTGGCGTTGTTGCGCGCCAGTTCGTCTCCCCACGGGAACGCCCGGCCGTCGGTACCGCGGGCGCCTTTCTCCCACTCCAACTCAGTCGGCAGGCGCCAATCATAGTATTCGCAGTACGCCCTGGCGCCGAACCACGACACCATCGTCATCGGGTGGTTTTCCCAACCAGTCTTGGAGGTGAACTTCTGCCCATCGTACGCCAACCTCAGGAACGGGTCATCGATCGGGATGTGGATGTAATATCCTTCCTTGATCTCCTCTTCGTGCCGCCCTCCCCGGAATGTATCACCCGGGTAATACCCCTCGACCTGGTTTCCGTTGATCTTTATGTAACCTGCAGCCAGGGCTTCGTTCAGGTAATCTGCAAATTGCGTGGTGGTCACCGGTGTGACCATCATTTCAAATGAATGATCAAGATTAACCTCTTTGTTGAACTGGCCTTGCATGAACTCCCCCGCCGGGATGACCGCCCAGGCTTCAGGGTCCACACCGGTATCAAAGACGGGGGGTGTCTGCTGGAAATCCACCTGCTGGCAGGCGGTAAGGACGAGGAGCATGCTGATGACAAGCAATAGTTTCATTTTCATCGCTGCACCTCCTCTTTTTTCTCCAATCGGTGGGAGGTTTCTTCGACCCACCTGCCTTTCTTCTTGAACAGGTCGCTCAAGCGCCACATCATCAGGGCTGCCAGGGCAAGCAGCAGCAGCACCACCCCGATGTCTCCTGCCAGGACTGCCCGATTGACCAGTGGCTGCTGTTCGCCTTCGGTAACGATCAATCGTTTCATTTCATAAATGGTTACCGCGCCGAAAGCGACATTGGAAAAGATGATCACGATCCAGCCGAACCATTTTCGCGCTTTTCCTTTGAGCCCGGCGAGGTCGGCGTAATACAGCAGCAGGATCGTCGCCGTCAACGTTGCGAGGATGTGCCAGTGGCCGGTCAATAGCGAACGCTCGTCCATGAACTGCCACTTACGGAAGATCTCATCCAGTTTGACCGCGGTGAAGATGCCGATCCCGCTGACGGTGAAATTCATGAAGACCATTTGCCAGGTGGGACCGAACCGGATGGGGTCTCTCAATAACGCGGCGACACCCTGGAAAAAGTTGCCCTTTTGGATGCCTTTTTCGTCGAGCCCGGTACGGATGATCTTTCTCCAGGAGAAGATCACCAGGAAGAGCGCCCCGAGCATCGCGATGGTCGATCCCCCGTAAATGATCGCGTGGGCGAGACCTTCAAACGGAACAACCATCCATGTGCCCAGTGAAAGCACGAATGCACCGACGATATAGAAGGGCATGGCGAGCTTGTGCCAGAATCCCTTAAAGTCCATCCAGCGCCCGATGATAAGCGCGCACATTATGGCGATCAATGCCAGCATGATATGTAAATGACCGATGATCGAAAGATCAAGCGGTACTTTTACGGGTTCGCGCACCACGTTTTCAGCCAGGAAAACCTCAAACCCGTTGCCAAAGAATGAACCCGGGACTGCGCCAAAAATCGCGGAGATCAGCGTTACCAGCGCGACCATGAAGAATGCCACTCGCTCAAGATCAACCCCTTTCCTGGTATGGGCATATTCTTTGGAGGTCAACCTGTATTCTTTTTGCCATGGCCACAACGCCACCAGCAGCAGGCAACCCGAAAAGAAGATGAGTGTGAGACCGGCGATGTAGATGCCGTGTAGCGCCCAATTGTGTCCCCAGTAGGCGAAGGGCAGCCCGCCGAAGGCCACCATCAGGTATCCGACGGTGATCGTGCTGTTGATCGAAAGGCGCAGGTTCTCCTTCATCTTCAACAGATCAGTGATCATGTAGACTTCGACCGCGATGGCGATCATTGCTAGGGTATGGTAAAGGACGATCAGCCTGCCTTCCCGTTCAGCCGGGCTCAGGTCGATGTTCAATGCTCTGACGATCACGTCCTTGATCCCGTAATCTGCCATCGGGCCCGATAACAGGCCGAAAAATGCCGAAAAAATCGCTGCGAAAGCGATGGCGACGAGGATCAAACCCTTGGTAGAACGGAACAGGAATTGATACCGTTTAATGATCCATTGCATCAAGACACTCCTTATGTAATTGTTAGTGATGTGCCACTATTCAGGATAGCACATCCGGAACTCAAAGTCTTTGATTTTTGTCAATTCAGGAGTTTGGAGTTTTCTTATTGGGGTTTTACATGACGATTTGAGCCATGAATTGCAGGCGGGCCAGGTCGAGCACAGTGATCTCGCGCCTGTTGCAGCCAATGACGCCAGCGCAAGCCAGCAGCCTGAGCGTCCGGCTGACCGCTTCTGGGGTGGTGATGACCTGTCCGGCGATCAATTGATTGGTGTGTTGTTTCCGGTCGATGACCTGGGTGCCGTTCCGGCTGATGTCTACAAGGTGTTTGGAAAGGCGAGCCTGCACAGACCGGAAGGACAGGTCGCCGTAGTAGGTGAGCAGCTGGCGGTTGCGCCTGGCGAGCACCCCCAGCAGGCTGATGCCCACCTGGGGGAAATGCAGCAGCAACTGCTGGAAATTTTCATACGAAATCTGCCATAGATAAATATCAGTATGCGCGCTGGCAGTGATTGGGTTGACCCCTCCATCCAGCGCCGAGACTTCATTGAACATGATCACGGGTTCAAGAATGGTGAGGATGCCTTCCTTGCCGTCAGGGCTCATTTTGCTCAGGGACACTTCACCCTTGATCAGCACAAAAAAACCCGCGCAGGGATCCTGCTCGTGGAAGATGATCTCACCCCTGGAATAATTCCGCGGGTGGCCGGATTTGATGATCGTTTCGATCACCTCAATCGGGGTGTTTTGAAAGTGCCGCACCTGGTGCAGGCGTTCCGCGAGGAAATGGATTTCATCCATAAGAGTATTATATCCGAGCACGTGTGTAAAACCTCCTTTTATGGTTTAATGCATGCATGGAAAATTCAGACTATCCCTGTTTCATTGAAAAATACCCCGAATACCTAAAAACCGCCTCAATTGACCAGTTGAGAGCAGCCGAGTACAGCCGGCTGGACCGTGAGCATCAAGTATATTTGGACTACACTGGCGGCGGATTATACGCGGAGTCCCAGGTCCGCCAGCATCAGAACATGCTGCTGGAAGGGGTATTCGGAAACCCTCATTCCTCCAACCCGACGTCGATCGCTTCGACGCTGCTGATCACTGAAGCCAGGGAAGCCGTTCTGCGATTTTTCAATGCGGATCCGGATGAGTACGTGGTGATCTTTACCTCCAATGCCAGCGGCGCGCTTAAACTGGTGGGGGAGTCATATCCTTTCGGAGACGGCTGCCGTTACTTATTGACCTTCGATAACCATAATTCGGTCAATGGCATACGGGAGTACGCCGCGGCCAGGGGAGCCAGCGTGCAATACGTCCCGGTTCTGCCGCCGCGCATGCGCGTAGACGAGAGCGTCTTGTCAACATACCTGGATGATGCCATTAGCGGTTGTCATAACCTGTTCGCGTACCCTGCTCAATCCAACTTTTCCTCGGTATTGCATCCGCTGGAGTGGATCGAGAAAGCTCACGCCGCCGGGTGGGACGTGCTGTTGGACGCCGCGGCCTTCGCGCCAACCAACCGGCTTGACCTCTCGCGCTGGAAAGCGGATTTCATCCCGATTTCGTTTTACAAAATGTTCGGCTATCCCACCGGGGTGGGGGCGCTCATCGCCCGACGCTCAGTGTTATCCAAACTGGTTCGCCCGTGGTTTGCCGGCGGCACGATCACCGTAGCCTCGGTGACCGGGCACAAATATTACCTGGCGGACGCCCCGGCCGCGTTCGAAGATGGCACGTTGAATTATCTCAACATCCCCGCGGTTACCCTGGGGCTGGCTCACCTCGAGTCAGTAGGGCTGGATGTGGTGCATGAGCGGGTTTTGTGTCTCACCGGCTGGCTCTTATCCCGCCTGAAGGAAATGAAACATAAAAATGGAAAACCTCTGGCCAAGATCTACGGCCCGGTCAGCACCCGGCAGCGCGGAGGGGCGATCACTCTCAATTTATTCAACCAGCACGGCGCGGTGGTCGATCACAGCTGGATCGAGGAGCAGGCCAACAAACGCAACATCTCCCTGCGCACGGGTTGTTTCTGCAATCCCGGCGCTGGCGAGTTGGCACTGCACATCACCTCGGACGAACTCACCTCATGCTTTGCCAAGCCAGACCACGAGCAGCGACTGACATATGACGAATTCCGCCTGTGTCTCAACGCCAAAGCCTCTGGCGCGGTCAGGGTTTCGGTCGGCCTGGTCAGCAATTTTGACGATGTTCAGAAATGTCTTGAGTTCTTTGCAACATTCCTGGAGTAGACTCCCGATGAAAAAACTTTCCGAGTGGCTGTATGCACATTCAACAGGGTGGATCGCGATTATCGCGCTGGTGGTGTTCATTGTATTCAGTGCATTGACCCTGCCCGGGCAGAGCGCCATTGCCGAGCGTTATTCACAGGGCAGCGGCTCACCGGATACCTCGTTGTTCTATTCCGGCGGTGATCTTTACGCGATGGCTAAATGGTACGGTGAAGAGGGGCGCACTGCGTTCATTCGCGCCCGCTGGACCTTTGATGTGGCGTTTCCCCTTGTCTACACTTTCTTCCTGGCGACCGCCGTGAGCTGGCTGCTCAACAAAGTGCTGCCCGCTGGTTCCCCCTGGCGACTGTTGAACCTGGTGCCAATCGCTGCCATGCTGCTGGATTTCCTTGAGAACATTGCGACCACACTGGTGATGGCGAGATTCCCGACCCGCTGCCCACCCGGAGAGTTGCTCGCTCCGATATTCACCCCATTAAAGTGGTTGGCGGTAGGGGGCAGTTTTTTATTGCTGATGGTGGGAGTCGTTCTCGTTTTGCGAAAACACATTCTTCGTAAATAAGAGAAAACGCCCGGGTATCCGGGCGTTTTCTGTCGACGTATTAGATGATGGGACCTTTTTGCCAGAAGGTTCCAAGGCGCTTGTGGATGAAGTAATTTACACCCAGGTGACCTGCTATCTTCCAGGCGATCACCAGTAGAATTTCCAACACTAAAAGTACCGGACCGGAGCTGAGCGAACCAGCCAGCAGGAAGTTGAGGTTCATTAACCCGCCAAAGAAAGCCGCCAATCCAACAAACAGCCCGATGATGAGCGCAACCCCAACTGTGAACTCGCCAATTGCGATCAGTTTGGCAAACCAAACATAGGACTGACTGTCAAGCATGGATTGGATGAACGTGCGGTACCATTCAAAGTTTATGGGGGGTTTGGCTGGCGCTTCGGGAATGGAAACGGCGTGCATCCAGTACCCTTTCAATGCTTCGCCGGATTGCATCCAGGCCGGGTCGGATAGCTTATGCAGACTGGCGGTCACCCACTGATAGCCCACGTAGACCCTGATGATCAACCATAACCATGCCATCTTTGTGTTGCTGAACAGGAACTTAATTAACGGTGACTCTTTTAATGGTGAAGGACCAAAGAATTTTGACATTTTTCTCCTTTTTGTACCAGTATCAAATTATTAATTCCAATAGTATTTTATCACTTAATGAGATAATAAAGATAATAAATATCATAATAAAGCAAGTCGATTGATTCACCTTTACTTCCTCTTGCGGGAAAACAAAGTCGGCGCGATTGCGCCGACTTTGTAATAACGAAGTATTTCAGTTTACTTATTCAGAATCGTAGAGAAGATTTTTTCTTTGTCCAGTTTCTTGGTGCAGAAGAACCAGTCGTAGCAATGCATGTCGACCTTGTTTTCCATGCGTTCCTTGGCGACACCGCAGGAGCCGGCGGTTGGCACGATGACATCATCTCCAGGCTGCCAATCGGCAGGGGTCGCAACGGAGAAAGCGTCTGCAGTCTGCATGGCAATCAGAGCGCGGTACAGTTCTTCGAAGTTGCGGCCGAGACTCAACGGGTAATAGATAATGGCGCGGATGGTGCCCTTGGGGTCGATGAAGAACACGGCGCGGACGGCCTTGGTGGAGGCTTCTCCGGGCTGGATCATACCGTACTTGTGGGCAACTTCCATGGTGATGTCCTCGATGAGGGGGAAGGTGACTTCAACATTCTTCATGCCCTTGTACTCGATCTTTTCCTTGATGGTGCGCAGCCAGGCGATGTGGCTGTAAAGGCCATCGACTGAGAGCCCCACAAGTTTACAGTTGGCTTCGTTGAATTTCTTTTCCAGCGTGGCAAAGGTCATGAACTCTGAAGTGCACACCGGTGTGAAGTCCGCCGGGTGGCTGAAGAGGATTACCCAGCTTCCGCTGTAATCCGATGGGAAATTGATATTTCCCTGGGTGGTAATGGCCTTGAATTCAGGGGCTTTATCCCCGATTCGCGGCATTGCGGTGGTTTGAACATTTCCTTCCATGGTTTCCCTACCTTTCGATTGTTGGAATTTGGACTCTATTTTTCCTGTCTATTCTTACAGGCGTTGCTTACACTGAATATATACTGATGATTTATTTTACCGCAATGTGAATCGCCATCGTTCCGAACATGCGAATTTTGTAAGTGACATTTCGAAATCTGGCCGAGCGCATCGCTTCCGCCAGGTTCTCGGCTGAAACGAAGTTCTCGCTTGATTTGATCAAATAGGTGTAGGCTTCGCGGTTGCCGGTGAATAACTTACCTAAAGCGGGTATGACCAACCGGAAGTAGAGCTTGATCAGGGGAGTCAACAGGTTTTTCCGCGGTCGCGTCATATCCAGTACTACGATTTGACCGCCCGGTTTAAGAACCCGGTACTGTTCACTCAAGGCGGTGTTCAGGTCGCCGACATTGCGCAGCAGGTAGCCGCTAAGAGCGATATCAAAACAGTCACTATCGAATGGCAGCGAAAGAGCGTCAGCCGCGCAGCGTTGGATTCCCCTCCAGTCCTCCACTGCCTGCATCATCTCCAGGCTGAAATCAGCCGCATGGATCTCAAGAGACGGGCATCGCTTTCGCAGCGCCCTGGAGAGATCCCCGGTCCCGCTGCCGGCATCCAGTACCCGATCCTTCTTTCCAGGACTGGCGATGCGAACAACCTCCTGGCGCAGGAGAATATCCATACCCAGCGTCATCAGGTGGTTCATCATCACGTAATGCTTCGCGACGTGCTTGAAGGTAGTTTTAACATATTTTCCGCGGTCGATACCGTTTAAGTAAGCCATTGGTTCATTATAAATGACTGGAGGGTTACGGGTGGACATTCGTAAAATATGAGTTTCTTCACATTGAAGGAATTGGGTGGCTGCATATAATCTATGTTTATCAGTATATATCCATTGGTATATACCACTTGCGTTTTTTTTAAATGAGAAGGAGAGAATATGAAGAGTGAAACCATCCCTTACCGCCAGGAGAATCATGGGAGTTTCGATGCCGAGTGGCCACTGCAGCGCGGTGTCTCCGGATGGTGGTACATCACGGGTTATTTTACCGAAGAGGGAAAACCTGAAAAACTGTATTCCTACCAGTTCACGGTGGTGCGGCCGAAGATACTTTTCTTTACCCCCTGGATTTTGCAGCTGGCGATCACAGATGTCGATTCTGGCAAGCATCATTTCACCCAGCGCATGAAGATCTCGGATCCAGAGATCTACGTGACCGGTGATTCGGTTAAATATATGGATTTTGCCTGGTTGAAGCGTGGTGAAAAATCCATGCACCTGGTCGTCAAGGCAGACACCTTTGACCTGGACCTGTTGCTGGAGAAGGGCAAAGGGGCAACCTGGCACGCGGACGACGGCGTTCTGGTGATGGGCGGTGCTGAAGACCCGAAGCGGCGCACGGTGTACTACTCCTATACCAACATGCCGACCACCGGCAGGGTTGTCTTGCGCGACCCGAACGGGGAGTCCAGGACGATGCAGGTAAACGGGAAATCGTGGTTTGACCGTCAGTGGGGTCCGTATAAGTTGGTCAAGGCCAACACCCACTGGGAATGGTTCTCGCTGCGCTTTTACGATGACGAAGAGGTGATGCTCTTCGCTTTCCCGCAATGCCCGTATTATGATGGAACCTTCATTGGGAAGAACAAGGAGCGCCGGCTGGTGAGAGACTATACCCTTACACCAAAAGGGTTCACAGAGGCAGCGCAGATGAAATTCTCCATGGGATGGGACCTGGTGATGCCGGGCATCAAGGAGGAAAAGTACGAGATCCGCCCGCTAACGGAAGGTCAGTTGAACCTGGCATACTTCGAATTGATCGCCGGAATTTACAACCCGAAAGGGGAGCAGGTGGGATTGTGCATGGTGGAACTGCTGCCAGGCGCGCGCAACCCGCAAAGCGCCATCAACTCCACCAATCTGTTCAAGAAGGTGTGACCAATACCTGATCTTTTCCCCCATGTGCAATCCAGTGCGTGGGGGAATTTGTTTTTAATAACCCTGTGCCTGGTTGTGTACAGAGAACACGATCGGAGTGTAGAATTATCTGGAAAATTCTCTTAAAGGAAGCAGAAGATGAACACTCTTGATGGTCAAGTAGCCCTCGTCACCGGGGCAGGCAGTCCCCAAGGGATCGGTTTTGCAAGCGCCCGTGCTCTTGGAGATGAAGGCGCTTCGTTGTTCATTGTCAGCACCACTGACAGGATCCATGACCGGGCAGCGGAATTGGACCTGTATGGCATCCAGGCTATCGGGATGGTGGCAGACCTGACCCATCCGGAAGCCGTGAATGCCGTGATGGATGCCATTAAAACAAAATATGGTCGCCTGGATATCTGTATAAATAATGCCGGTATGACGGTAGTGGGGGAAACGCAGTTCGAATCACCGGTCGATGAAATTTTGCTCGAGGAATGGAACCATTCACTTGAGCGCAACCTCACCAGCTGCTTTTTGGTGACGAGCGCGGTGTTGCCCATGATGCGCGGACAGAAGTACGGCCGGATCATCAACATTGCCTCTACCAGCGGACCGGTGCAGGCGTTTGTGGGTGACGCGGCGTACCACGCCGCCAAGGCGGGCATGTGGGGCTACACCCGCGCCTGCGCGCTGGAAACCGCCGCGGACGGCATCACAGTCAATGCCATTGCGCCGGGCTGGATCGCGACGGCATCACAGCTCGAGAGCGAGGTGGCAGCCGGGATGCTCTGTCCGATGAAGCGCTCTGGCCGACCGGAAGAGGTCGCGCATGCCGTACGTTTCCTGGCAGACCCGCGCGGGTCCTATATCACCGGTCAGTTGATCGTTGTGGACGGTGGCAACTCACTGCCTGAAGACAGGAACTGGAAACCCTAGATCCCCATTGAGGATCGTGCGAGTTTTACATGGTGTTTCATTAAAAAAATCGACCTTGCCCTGCACGTTGGAAGGGCATGGCCTTACATTGGGTTTAATTGAATCCCTGTTGCCTGTCCTGTGCAGAAGGATGGCACCTGTACCCTCGACACTGCACTGGGCGCGACCGTTGCAGCGCAAGTGTGGGTATGAGAGAGGGCGATTTAATAAACAAGTGTCCCCAAGGGGTTACTGTATATACGGATAATACAATGATGAGAGGGGACAGACAGTCTGAACCGTCAAGTAGGGTATCTTCATTGGCATTCGCCTTGGATAATGCGATTAAATCAAAAGTGGTAGAATGATTATGTGAGCAAAGCCTACTTTTACTATGCAATACTCATCGGCGCGGTATGCGTTTATTTCCTCATCCACACTGCCATCTTCCCCCAGAACATGCTCTTGCGGAATGCCATCATCCAGGGCGCTCTGATTGGCTTTGGGTTGGCGTTCGTCTCGGCCCAGATTTACGCAAGGGCCAAGGCTACGAAGGTCAACGGCTGGATCACCATGTATGGCTTGGGCCGTTCGAGCAACGGCATGTTCCTGCGCGCCGCCCACGCCCAGCTCTTCCCTGGCCCGGTCAACACACCGGAGGAGGCCATTTACTGGTGGACCAACTCGGATAGCGCCGGTCATGCCCTCACCGGGGCACACGACTACGTGCTGCACTTCCCTACCGGAGGGCTCCCGCCGAATAAAGCCTTCTGGTCGATTACGATGGGCGATGCCAAAAATCGTTACGTGGCGAATCCGATCAATCTCTACAGCGTCAGCGACCGTTCCGGCCTCGCCCAAAACCGCGATGGTTCGGTTGATATTTACATCCAGAAGGCGGCTCCGATGGAGAAAGAGGCCAACTGGCTGCCCGCGCCCTCGGAGAAATTCATCCTTTGGCTGCGCGTCTACATCCCCTGCGAGGCCGTACTCAAGGGCCAGTATACGGTTCCACCGGTTGCCAAAGCGAGATGATGGCTATGAACAACCCGAATTTACTCATCTTCGCTGCAGTGGTGGTCGTGGTCTGGTGCCTGGCCATCTACTTTTGGCCGCGTTTGTTACTGTCAGTGTACAAGAGAGCGATCCTTGTTAGAGGAATGGGCGACGGTCCCATCCCGGTCAACACGCTCTATACTGAGCCCCAAGCATTTTTTGCGGATCCCCTGCACAAGCTCACCTCGGCCCCAAGAGTGATGACCAGCGGCGTGAACCGTGACACGCTCATGACGCTCGGCTGGCTGGACCTCGGCAAAGGGCCGCTGGTCTTGCACGTTCCTGACATGGGCGATCGCTACTATAGCGTGCAATTCACGGATCCGTCGAAAAACACGAATTTTGCCTACGTCGGCAAACGCACCACCGGTACGCAGGTGGGCGACTATCTCATTGCGGGACGGGGTTGGAAAGGGCAGGTGCCTAGCGGCATGAAGCAGATCGCCTCGCCAAACAATTCGGTGATCGTGGTCGGACGTGTGCTCGTGGAAAGTGACAGAGACTTGTCGACGGCTTATGCTCTTTCGAAGGAGATCCAATTGACACCGCTGAACGATCGGAAGCCCGGTTAGTAGCCCTTGAATGATGAATTAAAAATCCGCCAGTGAAAGCGGATTTTTTAGTGCCCCCAAGGGAATTCGAACAGCGTCCCCTTTGGGGATCCCTTTTTAGGCACCTGTACCCTCGACGGGTATTAGAGAGGGCGATTAAAAAGACAAGTGCCCCCAAGGGAATTCGAATCCCTGTTTTGGCCTTGAGAGGGCCACGTCCTAGGCCGCTAGACGATGGGGGCAAGTGCAGGGATTTTATCACGGGGCATAACCCGTGTCAATTGATCACTCACCAGTCAGCATTTGATATGATTAATTTGACTATCTACCTGCTGCATGCTATTATCTAACTATCATTCTTATTATTCATTTTTCCGCACATTAACATCATTTTTTCATCATCCTTTTTTCAGGAGTTATCATCATGTCTGTAGAATTCATTTTTCGTATTGTCGGAATGATCATTTTTTCTGTCGCAGGGGGAGTCTGGGGGGAGAGAATCGGCAAACTGGCCAACATCAGCCCCCAGCCCGGCACATTAACGCCGGATCAATATGCCTTCATGTTTGGCGCGGTAGGTGCGATCATGGGTTTGGTGCTCACGCCCTATTTCACCACCCGTCCAGCGCGCGCCATACGCTCCAAATTGGGCCGTACCACCGCCCAATCTCTTTTTGCATCCCTGATGGGGTTGATGGCAGGGTTGATCGTGGCGGCGCTGCTTTCGTTCCCCCTTTCCCTGTTGCCTGACCCGCTCGGCAGCATCCTGCCTTTCGTAGGTGTTGTGTTCTTTGGCTATCTTGGCGTTTCGGTCTTTAACCTGCGCCAGGGGGATTTCTTGAACTTTTTCTCTTCGATCCGCGGCGGTCATACGTCTGGTAAACAGGTTGCCGCGGACGGGAACTGGGCGGAGAGCCGCACTGTTCTGTTGGACACAAGCGTGATCATAGACGGCAGGATCGCGGATATCTCGCGCACTGGTTTTCTCCCCGGCACGCTGCTCATCCCGCGTTTTGTGCTCAACGAACTTCAGTACATCGCGGATTCCCCGGATAACATGCGCCGCCAGCGCGGCCGGCGCGGCATGGAAGTGCTTTCCTCGTTGCAGAAGGAGCCGGCCATCCCTGTGCGCATCAGCGATATCGACGTGGAAGGCGTGCGCGAAGTGGATGATAAACTGGTGGTTCTCGCCCGCCAGATGCGCTGCCCCATTCTCACCAACGACTACAACCTCAACCGCATCGCCGAGTTGCAGGGAGTGACCGTGTTAAACGTCAACGAACTGGCAAACGCGGTAAAATCAGTGCTTATCCCCGGTGAGGTTCTCACCGTGCAGGTGATCCAGGAAGGGCGCGAAGCCAGCCAGGGGGTCGCCTACCTGGATGACGGTACCATGGTGGTGGTGGAGAACGGCCGTGAATACAAGGACAAATCCATCCAGGTGGTGGTCACCAAGGTGCTGCAGACCGCGGCCGGCAGGATGATCTTCGCCAGGCCGGATGAAAGCAATAATTGATCCATTGAAGGAGTAAGCATGAGAGTTTATAACACCTTAACCCGCTCCATCGAGGAATTTCAAACCCTCGAACCCGGCAAGGTGAAGATGTACGTGTGCGGCCCGACGGTTTATGCCAAGGCGCACATCGGTCATGCCATGTCCGCGCTGGTATTTGATATCATCCGCCGCTTCCTCGAGTTCCGTGGGTATGACGTGCGGCACGTGATGAATTTCACCGATGTCGATGACAAGATCATCCTGCGCGCCAACGAGAAAAAGATGGACCCCTTCCAGCTCGGTGAAATGTATATCCGCGAGTTCGAGGAGCACCTGAAGGATTTCAACATCATGCCTGCCACGGTCAATCCGCGCGCCACGCGCGAGATGGAACAGATCCTCACCATGATCCAGGGACTCATGGACAAAGGCTTTGCCTACGAAGTGAACGGGGACGTGTACTTCAGGGTCGCCAGTGATCCGGAATACGGCAAGCTTTCCGGTCGCAAGGCGGAGGACGCGCAGGCGGGCTTTCGCATCGAGGTCGATGACCGCAAGGAACACCCGATGGATTTCGCGTTATGGAAATCCGCCAAACCCGGCGAGCCTGCCTGGGACAGCCCGTGGGGCAAGGGCAGACCCGGCTGGCATATCGAATGCTCGGCGATGAACCTCAACCACCTCGGCCCGCAGATCGATATCCACGGCGGCGGCAACGACCTGGTTTTTCCACATCACGAGAACGAGATCGCTCAAAGCGAAAGTTACACCGGCCAGCAGTTCGCCCGTTACTGGATCCACAACGGCATGCTGCAGCTCAGCGGTGAAAAGATGTCAAAGTCCGTCGGCAACCTGGTGACGATCGAGGAATTTCTCGCCAATCACCCCGCCGACGCGCTGCGCATGCTCGTGCTCAATTCCGGCTACCGCAACCCGCTATCCTATTCCGAGGACATCCTCACCCAGGCTGAAAAAGCTATTGAAAGACTGCGTTCCGGGTTGAAACCGGCGCTGCCCGGCGCGGCTGGCGCATCAAGCGCTGCTGTTGAACTGCTCGCGTCACAGATTGACGCGGCTACCAACGGCTTCATCCAGTCGATGGACGATGACTTCAATTCAGCCGGCGCGCTGGCGAGTCTCTTTGAGCTCGTGCGGGTCATCAACCAGACACGCGCCGATGGCGCCACAGATGAGCAGCTTTCAGCCGCACAGCTGCAGCTGAAAAAGTTATCCGGCGTGCTGGGGCTTACCATTGAGAAAACCTCCGAAGCCAACGTTGCGGTCGACGGCCTGGTACAGCTATTGATCGAGGTGCGCCAGGACCTGCGCGCCAACAAACTCTGGCAGCTTTCCGACAAGGTGCGCGACCGGTTGGTGGAACTGGGCGTGATCCTGGAGGACAGCAAGGAAGGCACTTCCTGGCACTGGAAATGAAAAAACGATGAAGGAATGGATCACGGGACGTAACCCGGTGATGGAAGTGATGAAGGCGAAGCGCCGCCAGGTGTTTCGCCTGTTGCTGGCTGCCGGTGTGGAAGAGCGCGGGCGCATCCAGGAGATGCTGGTCATGGCCGGGCAGCGCAAGATCCCGGTTGAAAAGGTCGCCCGCGAACGGATCGACCGCCTGGGCGAGAACCCTCAGGGCGTGGCGGCCGAGGTCAGCGGGTACCCTTACGTGGATCTGCAGGATATATTGGAGCTGGCTGACAGGCGTAAAGAAGAGCTCTTTGTGCTGGGGCTGGACCTGATCCAGAATCCGCAGAACCTGGGCACGCTGTTGCGCAGCGCGGAAGCTGTCGGTGTGCACGGGGTGATCATCCCCACCCACCGGGCGGCGGAAGTGACCCCCGCGGTGGTCAGCGCTTCAGCGGGGGCGAGCGAGCACATGTTCATCGCGCAGGGAAATATCAACCGCCAGTTGGATCAGCTTAAAGAGGCCGGCGCGTGGGTCATCGGATTGGCAGCGGAGGAGGGTGCCAGTCCCCTCGAGAAGGTTCCGCTCACTGGCCCGCTGGTGATCGTGGTCGGCAACGAGGGCGATGGCATCCGCCCGCTGGTACGGCAGTCGTGTGATTTTCTGCTCAGCCTGCCGATGTGCGGGCAGATCGAGTCGCTGAACGCTGCGGTTGCCGGGTCCATCATTCTCTACCAGGTGCTGCTTGCCCGCCAGTCGCAGGCGGATTAAATCCACCAAGTATCAGAGCCAGAACAACCACACCAGCCACAAACAGATCATCACCACGCCAATGCCAAAGCGCGTGATCATCGCCAGGCCGCAGCCTTTCAGGATCCCGCCGGTTGATCTGAGACCCTCGTTCAGATCCTTTTTCCGAATCCATTCCACTGCCAGGATGCCCACAGCAGCGAAGAGCAGCCCGCCAAACGGGGGCAGAATGAACGTGCCGGCGATGCCTGCCACCAGCGCCACCACGATGCTCACCCAACTCGCACCTGTCTTACGGGCTTCATTGCCCATGAACAGGTTGTCGATCAGGTTCCCGCCGATCATGAGCAGGGTGATGACCGCAAAAAGGATGCCGGATCGTACTGTAAAACCGGTGACGATCCCGTAGGCGAGGATTGCCAACCAGATGACGGTTAGACCGGGGATGATGTAAAGCAGCAGCCCCAACAGGCCGACGCCCATGATCACCCCCAGTACAATGGGGAACCAGGTGGAGTTCGCGATTGCATCCATCGTTTACGAGATAATCTCGACCCCGCCCATCCACGGGCGCAATACTTCCGGAACGCGGATCGAACCGTCAGTCTGCTGGTTGTTCTCCAGCACGGCAATTAACGTGCGCGGCATCCCCAGCCCTGACCCGTTGAGGGTGTGTAACCATCGGCTGCGGCTCCCGTCTGTGGGTTTGTACTTGATGTTGGCGCGCCTGGCCTGGAAATCTCCCACGTTCGAGACAGAAGAGACCTCCAGCCACTCGCCGCAGCCAGCCGCCCACACTTCCAGGTCGTACGTGATCAGCGCGTTGAACCCCAGGTCGCCGGTGCACAGCTGCTTCACCCGGTACGGCAGACCAAGCAATGCGCAGGTTTC
>CAYYBP010000024.1:0-14829 GCA_964470275.1 uncultured Anaerolinea sp.
GCCGGTATCGAATATCTTGACATGATCAAACTGGTCTTCTCACGGTTGGGGGTGACCTGGGAGGAGCGCGGAAAAGACATTTTTGTTCCCTCGGAGCAAGTTTTACGGGTAGAACCTGACCTTGGCGGGGCGATTCCAACCATCAATGTCATGCCATGGCCTGCCTTCCCCACCGACCTGATGAGCATCGCCATTGTCTTGGCCACCCAGTGCACCGGAACCGTGCTCTTTCATGACTGGATGTATCCCTCAAGAATGTTCTTTACCGATAAACTGGTCTCGATGGGCGCGCAAATTGTACTTTGCGATCCGCACCGCTGCATTGTCCAGGGTCCAACACCGCTGGCTGGAGAACGTATGGAGAGCCCGGACATCCGCGCTGGGATGGCGCTGGTCATCGCCTCGCTTTCTGCACGTGGTAAATCTGTGATCCGCAACGTCAACCAGATCGACCGCGGCTATGAACGTGTAGACGAAAAGCTCCGATTGCTCGGAGCTGATATCGAAAGAAGCACGGAAGATTGATGCTATGATACGGGCGCTCGAAAGAGCGCCGTTATTTTTTAGAAATAACATCCAAAAATTGATTCAATAGATCCCGGATCTGCGGTTCAGGCAGCGCGCCGACCTGCCGATGAATAACCTTGCCCTCCGAAATGAATAGCATTGTCGGTATTCCCTGCACACCGTATTTGAGCGCGTTATCAGAATTCTCGTCGGTGTTTACTTTTGCCACAATCAGTTTACCTGCGTATTCCGCGGCGATCTTATCCAGAATGGGCGCAACCATGCGGCAGGGTCCACACCACGGAGCCCAGAAATCCACGATAACTGGCAGTTCAGATTTCAATACAGCTTTTTCAAAGGCTTCGTCGGTGACATGAATTGGTTCAGTGATCATTATTTATCTCCATATAATTGTTTTAAATTGAAATACGGCAATGCTTTTTGCATCACAAAGCTTATTTCCGCTTGTAATCAACAAATCGATAGCCGACACCCCTCTCAGTGAGTATGTAAACCGGGTTGGCCGGGTCTTTTTCCAGTTTTTGGCGCAGGTAATTTACATACAACCTCACGTAATGTGGTTCATCCCGATATTCGTACCCCCAAACCTTGGAAAGGATCTGGTCGTATGTAAGCACCCAACCGGCATTTTGCACAAGGTGATAGAGCAACCGGTACTCGGTCGGTCTCAACTTTACCAGTTCACCGTCCAGCCAGATTTCACGCCGGCTGAAATCCAGCTTGAGATGCTCATCTACTTCAATAATGCCCTCTCCTGTTGTCGCGCCCTGCTCGGTCCGCCGAATCACAGCGCGCACCCTGCTCACTAATTCCCGTGGACTGAAAGGCTTGGTCACATAATCATCCGCGCCGAGTTCCAGCCCCCGCACACGGTCATCCTCCTCCCCCCTGGCAGTGAGCATGATCACGGGTACCTGGCTGGTCTCACGTATCAGTTGAAGCACCTCGAACCCGTCAAGGTCGGGCATCATCACATCCAGAATGACCACATCAGGCATCCGATCGCGGATGAGTTGGACGGCCTGCATTCCGCGGTACGCCTCGATAACCTGGAAACCATCATGCTCGAGGTTCAAACGGATGAACCTCGCCATTCTCTCTTCATCATCCACAACCAGGATTAGTTTGTTCTTATAGACATCTTCTGCCATATTCACTCTCTCACAAAACTAATGATGGGTTCTTCCTCTGCCCCCGGTAGCACCTCAAAGAAGGACAATCGTGCAAGCGGCCAGGCTGCAGTAGTGGCATTATGCTCCAGATAAGGCAACTCTTTCCCGTCGCGCCGCCTGGGGTTCTGAAGGTATATGATCGTGTCGGTCTTGATCGGCAATTCTTCCACTTCCCCCACGACAGGATCCTCATTGAGCATATGCAGGACAAGTGTGATCATTTTTTCTCCGGTTAAAGATTCTTCGATACTGATTCTATTTTATCCGAAACAATTACTCGTCAAAAGGACTATTCACTAAAAAACTGGGTACTTTATAAGAATCACGCTGATGTTGTCTGGTCCACCGGCCTGGTTGGCGAGATTAACCAGTTTCCGGCTGGTTTCGATGGGATCAGCCATGTATTGAATTTCCGTATTCATCTCGTCTTCAGACACGACACCCCATAACCCGTCGCTGCATAACAACAGGGTTGACCCTTGAGGAACAGCGATCGTCTGAATATCCGGTGTATAACTTTCGCTCTGACCTACGGCTTTGAGGATGATGTTTTTTTGCGGGTGGACCGCCGCTTCTTCCTCGGTGATCTCATTCAGATCGATCAGGTGTTGTACAAACGAATGGTCCTTGGTCAGTCTCTGCACACTACCGTCCGCAAGAAAGAAATACGCGCGGCTGTCACCAACATGAGCCAGGGTCACCTGACTGCCAAGCAATACAGCAATGGTCATCGTCGTACCGCCGCCTAGCGCAGCATGAATAACCGCGTCTTGAGCCGCGTTTATGGCCTTTCGGAGCGACTCCTGCACCCCCTCTTCGATAGAAAAATCCATTCTCAACAGCAGGTTAGAAAAAATATGTTCCACGAGGTATTTTGACGCTGCTCGCACGGCCACGGAAGAGGCAATTTCCCCATTTTGGTGCCCGCCCATGCCATCTGCGACGATGAAAAGACCGAACGACTGTTGGCCTTGACCATCGGCGATCAATGACGAAAAAGTAAAAAGTGAATCTTCGTTGTGGTCGCGCTGCCGGCCGATGGATTGACTGGATCCAATTTGAAGTTGAAGAAGACCTTTATCACCCTTGATCTGGGGATTTCTGCTCTCGTCGATCTTATCCTGGCGTTTTTTATCATCGATTTGATCGCCATTTTTCATCGACTGATTCTTGTTGAAAATTTTATGCAGCAGGTTCGGCATTAAACCTCCAGCGACCAATGTCAGGAAATATCAAGCGCGTACAAATTACAATCAAGCGACCCAAAGACAAGTGTATCCTCAAAAATCACAGGAGTTCCAGTGATGCCTGCGGCGGTTGAGTAACTCCATCGCAACCTGCCATTGGATGAATTTACCGCGTACAGTTTTCCATCCGTTGATCCGCAGTAAACCATCCCATTATGTACCACCGGGGACCCGCAGACCTGCCCGTCGGTCTTAAACCGCCAGGCTTCGCGCGCCCTGGTCCGGTCAACAGCGTAAATATTACCATCGGCGCAACCAAAAAATAAAAGGTCTTCCGCGATCGCCGGGCTGGATATGGACCCTTTTCCCATTCTGAAGCGCCAGAATACGTAGCCAGATTGAGCATCAAGGGCGTAAAACAACCCATCTAGGCAGGAGAAAAACACAATCCCATCGCTAATCACAGGGGATGAGGTGACGGGTTTCTTTGTCCATTGACGCCAAACCAGCTGTCCGCGGTAATTCAAACAGATGAATTCATTTGATTCGCTGCCAAAAAAGAGAGAATCCGAAGACAGGAACGGTGTTGATCGTATTGGACCCTCAGCCTTATATGACCAGAGCTGCTGGTTTAATTGCAGATTCCAGGCATAGAGCGATTTATCATCTGATCCAAAAAACACCAATCCTCCGGCATACTTCGCGGAAGAACGGATCGGTCCTTCAGTGGAATAATCCCATTGTTTTTGCCCGGTTTTTTGGTTTGCAGAATAGATCCTGCCATCTTCGCTGCCAAAAATCACCTGTTTTTCAACGCACAGAGGCCTGGTGATAATGCCGCCCCGGGTTTCAAAATTCCAAAACACGCTGCCTGTACGCGCATTAAGTGCATAAAGTTGTTTGTCATACGCGCCAAAGTAGACCACGTCCTCGCAAACAGCTACCCCTCCACGAATCTCATCGCCGGCCTTAAAGCGCCATTTCTCACGTTCAAGCCCTGAGTTATCGGTTGTATTTTGAGGAATGAACACTGGCAGGTTACCAGTCTTTCGTGCCAGGCTGACCAGTTCCTTCTTCATATCCGCGGCGCTCTTATACCTGTTGGATGGTTCATATTCCAATGCCCTGTTGACAATTTGCTCCATGTCTTCAGAGACAAGCGGGTTGATCGCACGAATTTGCCGGTCTTTGAAAGAAAATGGAGCTTCCAGGCGCGGGTCGCGATTCGTAAGCAGGTGATGTAAAGTTGCTCCCAGGGCGTAAATATCCGTTTGGGGTGTTGCCTCTCCACGGTACTGTTCAGGAGGAGAAAAACCCTCGGTACCGATCATGGTCCCTTTTTGTCCTGCCTTTATGTGTTTCGCGATCCCAAAATCAACCAGGACGACCTGGTTTTCGTTGTTGATCATGATATTTGAGGGCTTGATATCCCTGAAAATTACCGGTTCGGGTCTGTGACCGTGCAGATAAACAAGCACGTCGCAGACCTGTATTGCCCAGGCAATCACCTGGTCTTCTTTCAACGGGGTTGCAGCCTGGCGGATAATGGCCTCCAGATTTTGCCCGTTTATAAACTCGAGAACCAGGTAAGAACGTTCATTCACTGAAAAGAAATCGTAAATCTCTGGAATCCCTTCATGTTTGAGCGTAACCAGGATGTTGGCTTCACGCTCCAGGTTTTGAAGAATCACCTGTCTCACGATTGGATCGATCGCGTTGTTGATCATCTCTTTAATGGCAACAAGCTTCAGGACATTCGGAAAATGCAGATCTCTGGCACGGTAAACCGACCCCATTCCCCCGATTCCAACGACATTAAGGATCTGGTATCTACCGGTTAAGATATGCCCGTTGTCGAGTTGTGAGTGTAAATCGCCGCTTTTATCTGCTGAAGAAATCGGTTTGGTTTCCAGATTACCCTCTTATCAGGTGTCCAATCAATCTAGTAGTATCTGTCTTAGGTTATTGTATACCTAAATTACCAATAGAAAATTACAAACGTAAAATTACAAACGTAAAAATAAACTATGCGCATCACCCTGGATTTTCTACAAGCTCCAGGAATTCGCCCGAACCCCACCCGCTGCGGGTATCATCATACGGCGCAGAGATCTGCCACCACCATATCCCATCTTTTTCCTGCGGCCCACCAATCACAACAAAAACCTCCGATTCATTCGCCAGGAAGATGACTTCTGTTTCTGTTCCTGGTGTTCGGCGGATTCTCAGCCCCACCCCCTCCGTCCCCGAGATTTTTACGTAATTGCCTACGGATATTCCGTCGATCTCGATTAACGTGCTTTGTGTCTGGGTAGGCGCGATGAGCAGCAGGCTCGTATCCGGGGTGGGAATCACGGCGGCGGTCATCACCACAAGGTTCGCGCGCGGAGTTGAGGTTGATTTTTGTTTGTAAGCCAGCCCATTGAATAATAAAAAGAGGTAAATCAGGCTTATACCCGCTACCGCTACTGCACCAATGACCACTTTTTTATTCAGCATTATCAAAATCTCTGGTTTCTTCCCAGTTTACGTTGGAAAGATGAAAAATGCCAGCCCAAAAATAACATAAACTGCCAACAGTGCCGCCCCTTCAAGCCAGTTGGATTCGCCGTCCGCCGCGACAAAATAACTCACCGTTACCGCGGCTACCAGCGCGGCCAGCTCAAAGGTATTGAACACCAAATTCAATGGGTTGCCCATCAAGAGGCTGACAAACACGAGAACAGGTGCAACAAAAAGCGCGATTTGCAGGCTGGAAGAAACCGCAATTTCCATGCTGAGTTCCATTTTATTCTTGAGGGCGACCGTGATAGCCACAAGGTGCTCAGCGATGTTGCCAATGATCGGCACAAGTATGATCCCTAGGAAAAACTCGGATAAGCCCGTACCAGCGACCACTTCTTCAACGCTTCCAACCAGGAGTTCGCTCATCCACACAATACCGCCTGTTGCCAACGCCAACACCAGCAAGGATTTCCTGACCGACCATCCATGGTGTTCGGTGGCAGGCGCTACAGGTACCGCAATTCCTTCTCTTGGTTTCGCTTTGAGCGAGAAAATGATGCCCAGTACGTACAGAATGATCATAACGCCAGCCACACAGAGGCTGAGGATCTCAACTTTTTGATTGACACCAGATGCAGTTGAATGACTGAAGAGCGAGGGGGTAATCAATCCCAACAAAGCAATTGAGAGCAGGATTGTATTATTAACGGTGTGCGCTCGATCGAACCGCTGAACGCCGTTTTTGAGTCCACCAGCTAGGATGGATAATCCCAGAACGAATAACAGGTTTCCAATGATCGATCCGGTGATGGATGCTTTAACAAGCTCAAGCAAACCTCTTTCGATGGCAAACAGTGTAATGATCAATTCTGCCGCGTTCCCCAGGGTGGCGTTGATCAATCCACCCATTTTCGGGCCTGTGTGAGAAGCCAGACCCTCGGTCCCATCCCCCACCAGCCCTGCTAGCGGAATGACAGCCCCGGCGGATAACGCAAAGATTGCCAGCGCACCCCAATCCAGGAATGAGCCGGCAATTGCCAGCGGAATGAGTAAAAGCAACACATACAAAGGTTTCTTTTTTAGATTGCCAATTAAGGTGGACATGCAACAAATTATATCGAATCATAGGAAATTTGGGCATGTTATAATCTTATCGATGACTGATCAATCTTCCGCGGTGATTCTCGGCAACCGGTACAGGCTGGTTCGACAGGTTGGCAAAGGCGGCATGGCTCATGTTTACAAGGCCTACGACCAGATGCTTGAACGACCTGTTGCAGTCAAACTCCTCAAACAGGATTTTTCAAGCGACCCGGGCTTTAGAGAGCGCTTCAAACAGGAAGCAAAATCAGCCGCCAATCTCTCACATCCCAACATCGTCACCGTGCACGATTTCGGCATCGATCCTGCCGGGGTTTACATCGTTATGGAGTTCATTTCTGGCACCGATCTAAAATCCAGGATCAAAGAAAAAGGTCATTACCCTTACCAGGAAGGCATTGCCTTAATGATCCAGGCCTGCGCTGGTCTTGGTTATGCCCATCGGGCCGGAATCATTCATTGTGACGTGAAACCGCACAATATGCTGATCTCATCCGACCAGAGGCTGAAGATCACTGATTTTGGCATCGCCAGGGCGTTGTCGACCGTGGATAATGAGTTCAACCCGGATGTGATCTGGGGTTCTCCGCAATATTTCTCGCCAGAGCAGGCGCTCGGCGAAGTCCCAACCCCATCCTCAGACGTCTATTCGCTCGGGGTGGTGATGTATGAATTATTCACCGGGCATTTGCCCTTCGAAGCAGACACCGTGGCTGAATTGATTAAAATGCATCAATCACAACCTCCCCCAAATCCGCGGGTTTACATGCCGGATATCCCCGAGGAATTGGAAGTGATTCTGTTGAAATTATTATCCAAGGAACCCTCGTCGCGGTACCGTACGGCAGACCAGTTGGGGCACGTGCTCACCATGCTGCAAGAGAAGCTGGGGTACGCTGCGGCAGCAGATACAGCAAACATAAAGAATAGCTTAGCTGTTGAAGAGAGCACGCCACTTGCCCCGCCTCCCCTCACTTTCAATGATTTTTCGCACCCATTAAAGAGCAGGGTCGACTGGAAATTGATCTGGCTGGAACTGCTGGCGATTTTACTCGTTGGGGGATTAATCCCTTTTTGGTTGTTCATCATTCTAAAACTCACATCTTCGGCAAGGTAAGCACAATGAAAACGATCCTGTCAGCTTCGATTCTTTCTGCGAATTTCACCCGGCTCGGTTCTGAGATCCAGCAATGCGAAAAAGCCGGTGTCGATTGGATCCATGTGGATGTTATGGATGGGCACTTCGTCCCCAACCTTACCATGGGTCCAGTTATTGTTGAAGCATGCCGCCAGGCAACTGAGCTTCCGCTCGATTGTCATTTGATGGTCGAACAACCAGAGCGTCTGATTGATGGCTTCGCTGAGGCTGGTGCCACCTACCTCACCATCCATCCTGAAAACAATCCGAATGTGCATAGAACCCTGCTGCGGATCAGGGAGCTGGGCTGCCGCCCTGGTATCGCCCTCAATCCGGGAACGCCGGCGGCGATTCTGGATCCCTTATTGCCATTCGTTGATTTGGTATTGATCATGACGGTCAATCCCGGCTTCTCAGGGCAGAAATTCATCCCCGAAATGCTTGAGAAAATCCGTCTCGCTCACGAAATGATCAGCCGATCCGGCCGACAGGTATACCAGGAAGTGGATGGGGGTGTTAATTCCGGAAACATCCCGCAACTAAAGCAGGCTGGCGCCAACGCATTTGTGAGCGCTTCCTCGATCTTTACCACGGGTTCTTCAATCGAGGAAGCTGTGCGGCTTCTGAAAAACACCCTTCAGGAATAAAAAAAAACGGCCGAAGCCGTTTAATTTTGCACCGTTTTTACCTTCAGGCTGTTTTCACCAAAGTACGAATACACTTCGCGCAGAGTGTCTTCTTTACTTTTTGACCATTCTCAATAATGGTGATCTGCTGCAAATTAGGTTTAAACGAGCGGTTGGTCGCCCGTAATGAAAAACTCCGGTTGTGACCAAAAGTAGTTGTTTTCCCGCATGAATCACACTTTGCCATCTGTAAATCCTTTCCTTACAATCCTGCATTTTTAGGTAAAATATAGGTCAAGGTACATCCTTGCACAGGGCAAGATTTTATCATAGACCGTATCTTTTTACAAGAAACAATGTTATAAAACAAGGATATTGTGATGAAAACGACAGAAAACATACTTGGAAGCATCTTCATTTCACACCGCTCTCTGGCATCCATTGCCAGCCAATCTGCACTTGAATCATATGGTGTAGTGGGTTTGGCTGCCAAAAACCTGGCCGAGGGAATCTCACAGGTGCTGGTTAAGGACCCGGTCCTTGGAGTGGATGTGAATTTTGAAGAATCCGCCGTGGTCATCGATCTCTATGTGATCGTTGAATATGGAACCAGGATCAAATCAGTGGCGGACAATGTGGCTGAATTGATCAAGTTCCAAATCGAGAACATGACAAATTTAACCGTGAAACAGGTGAATATTCATGTCCGCGGTCTGAGAATCAGTAATACCGATTAAGATGACATACCGAAATGGTAAATAACAGGATTAACTTGGACGAACAGAAGATCACAGGTACATCAGTTAACGGTAATTCGGTCAACGGCCATCAGATGAAGCAGTTCGTTGAGGCTGCACTAAAATGGTTGAAAGCCAATCAACAGCTTGTCAATTCCCTTAATGTCTTTCCAGTCCCGGATGGCGACACCGGCACCAACATGCTGCTAACAATGCAGGCGGCATACAATGAGATCGTCTCGATCGATGAAGATAATATTGGAAAAGTAACCAAGAATGTCGCTCAAGGCGCGCTCATGGGAGCCCGCGGCAACTCCGGCGTTATTCTCAGCCAGATCTGGCGCGGCTTTGCCAGGGTATTGGATAACCTTCCTGAAATGGACGCGCAATTATTCGCACGCGCCCTCTCAGAAAGCCGAAATACGGCTTACAAGGGCGTTGTCCGGCCGGTTGAAGGAACGATACTAACCGTTATTAAGGATGTATCGATCGCGGTCGAGAATTCAGCCGCGCGCTCCAATGACCTGACGACCATCCTCGAAGACGCGGTAAAAGCAGCGGATGAATCGGTAAGATTCACACCTGAACTCTTGCCGATTCTTAAAACGGCCGGTGTGGTTGATTCGGGCGGCAAAGGATTATTTTTCCTTTTGGAGGGCATCCTCCGCTTTATCAAGGGGCAATCTCTTGACGAAGGACTGATCGCAGTAAAAGATATATCTTCCATCCAGTTCGCTGAGACGATGGACAGCGTGGAAGAGGGACAAGACGTGGAAGTCGTGATCGACTTCTCGCCCAAAGAGCAGCTCGATCTCGAAAGTTTCTACGCGGATCTCGGCAAGATCGGCACGTCCATCCAGGTTGGCGAGGGTGACGGCCTGTACCGCATGCACATTCATGTCGCAAACGACAAGCAGGATGAACCGGAAGCCTTGATCAAGAATATGGGTGAGATCCATAAGGTGTACAAAGAAGACCTTGTCGAGCAAATGAAAAGGATCGAAGCCAAGAAAAACGAGATCACCTTTGCTGAATTCGTCCCCGGTTCGATCGCTGTGATCGCTGTCTCTCCCGGGCTTGGGTTGTCGAAGATCTTTGCCAGCCAGGGAGCGTCTGCTATCGTAGCGGGCGGCCAAACCATGAATCCCAGCATCCAGGAAATCTTGAAATCCTTCGAAGACCTGCCAACAGACAAAGTGATCATCCTGCCAAATAATAAAAACATCATCCTGGCGGCCAATTCCGCCCAATCGCTCAGTGTAAAGCAAGTTGAAGTCATTCCCACCAAGAACATTACCCAGGGAATCTCAGCCATCCTGCGCTGGAACCCCGACGCTGATTTTCAGCAGGTCGTTGATGACATGAACGAATCATTGGTAGAAGCGGACTGCGGCGAGATCACGGTCGCCACCCGCAGCGTTGAGATCAATGGCGTTGAAGTAAAAAAGGGCAAGATCATCGGTCTTTTAAACGGGAAACTCGTAGTGTCTGGAGAATCCGTAGCTGAAGCGTGCGTCGCGCTGTTGGAAAAAACGGATATCGATGATCGCGAACGAATTACCCTCTTTTATGGCTCTGACTACCCTGAAACCGAAGCGAACGATCTGGCCGCCTTGCTCGGTGAAAAGTACCCTGACCATGAGATCGAAGTCCATAACGGCGGGCAGCCGCATTATCACCTTATCTTATCCATCGAATAACTCATGGCGCTCAGTCTGATCCTCACAGATGATGCCGCGCAATTTATCAAGCCTAATTTCCCCGGCTCAAAAAACCTGAGGTTTGTTCACAGCTACGTTAACAATGGAGAGAACCAGCCCGTAAGGCTGGATTCTATTCGACCCGCCGACTTCCCATTACGAGTTAAACCGCTTCACCCTCCCACACTGCTGCCGCCGGAGCACAGAAAAGTGGAGGAGCAAATCCTCTCGCATTATCAATCGGTTGACGACCTCTTCATCCTCCATGTCTCAAAGAATTTGTTTCCATATTATGAGATTTCAGAAGAGATCATCAATAAACTCCATGGACGGGCTACCATTCATCTGATCGATACACAATCCATTGCGTTAGGTGAAGGGCAAATTGTCCAAAAGACTGCTGAACTCCTGCTCCAGAACCTTCCAGCAACCCTGGTCGAAGAAGAATTGCGGGAGATGGTCACGCATATCTATACGCTATTATGCACCCCCAACCTCTCGTACCTTCACAAAGCCGGTTTTATCGACGTGGGGCAGGCAACCATCGGCGAAATGATGGGGTTTTATCCGATCTTTGCCCTGGAAGACGGGAAACTCAATCCCCTGGAGAAAACGAAGAATATTCGCGGGATCATCGAATATTTCATTGAATTTATTTCAGAATTTGATGAAATCGAGAACATCGCGGTCATCCAACCGGTCAACCCAAATCACAACGAAACCAGGCTGATCCATCAACACGTCCAGGAATTTTACCCGGGCACCCAATATTCAGAGCATGTCATTCAATCATTCCTCGCCTCATTGATCGGCCCGCAGGGCATGGGGATCGTGATCACAGAGAAATATACACGCTGATCCCACATTTTCCACTCACAATTAAACAATCCACGATGAATGCTGTAAAATAGAGCCATGCTCAAATCTATCGAGAAATTATTACGAATAGTGGCAATTGAAGCCAACAGCGGTTATGCCAACCGAACGATCATCGGCGGAATGGAAAAATACCTCCCAGCATGGTTGGAAGAGGCGTTCAAGGATGCTGTTCCAGGTGAGTTGTTAACCCAGATCGAACGATTCTTCCACGACTACGCTGGCCTCGATGTTGCGCAAAGGGCTGCCGCATCCAGGGATCTTAATCGCCTTCTCAGGGGAATTTCAAATGAAGAATATGGTCAAGGTACCGAGGTCGCTGCATCGGTGGTAGAAGTCCCGCAACAGGATGCTGTTGAACCAGTACGTCAAAAGCACAATCAAACGGCTCCTCAAACCGCAGCACCGACGAGCCAGCCAAACATTGGGTTGAGCGCGCCATTGACCATTCTCCAGGGTATCGGAAGTGTGAAGAGCGATCTGTTTAAGAACCTCGGGGTTTCGCGGATAGAAGACCTCCTTTACTACTTCCCACGCAGGTACGTGGATTATTCCAAGCTGAAAACCATCAACCGGATTGAATTCGGGGATGAATTAACCGTAATTGCAACGGTTCAAAGCCTGATGACAACATCCATCCCCCGTAAGAATCAAGCAAGGGTCGAAGTGATCGTGACAGATGGCACTGGCTTCCTCAGGCTGGTTTTCTTCCGATCGTTGAAGTACATCGCGAGTTTTGAGAATCATTTTCGCCGGGGAACACAACTCGCCATCTCGGGCAAGGTCACCATGTATCTTGGCCGAAAACAAATGAACGACCCGGCATTCGAGCAGCTCGACCAAACCCATCTGAATACAAACCGTATCACACCGGTTTACCCGTTAACCGCCGGGTTGACACAGAAGGATATACGCACCGCGGTCAATTCTGCGATCCAGTTCTATATCACCAGGGTGCAGGATTACTTACCTCAACAGATCCGAAACGAAACCGGCCTGGTAGACCTGGGTGTTGCCTTGCACCAGGTTCATTACCCAGATACGATGGAACTACTTGGCTCCGCGCGCGACCGCCTGGCTTTTGATGAGATCTTCCTGCTGCAACTCGGCGTCCAACAGCAAAAGAGCAATTGGCAGGCAAACCCGGCGATTAAATACGCCGTTAGCGACGATATTTTGACCAACATCCTTGAACACCTGCCCTTCGCGCTTACCAACGCCCAACAAAACGTAATAATCGATATTCGGCAGGACCTCGACGCCGGCAAACCGATGAACCGGCTCGTGCAGGGAGACGTTGGATCAGGCAAAACGATCATCGCCGCCATCGCTTCTGTCATCGTGAATCTGAACCAGGGTCAGACAGCCTTCATGGCTCCAACTGGCATCCTGGCCGAGCAGCATTATGAGACCTTAAACAGGGTGCTGGTCTCTGAGGATGACAGCCTGCCGCTTCATCCGGGTGAGATCAGGCTGCTAACCGGCGATACCCCGGCGGGTGTCAGAGAAGAGATCAGTGCAGGTCTTCAGGACGGCACTGTAAAAATCCTGATCGGTACACACGCGCTTATCGAAGACCCGGTGAAGTTCAAGAACCTTCAACTAGCCGTGGTTGATGAGCAGCACAGGTTTGGCATCGCGCAAAGAGCCGCTTTACGGCAAAAAGGTGAGAATCCTCATTTGCTCGTGCTTAGCGCCACACCAATTCCTCGTTCGCTGGCGTTGACCCTGTTTGGCGACCTCGACATCTCGATCATCGATGAGATGCCAATCGGCCGCCAGCCGGTCGAAACGCGCATTATCCACCCGTTTGATCGTGACGGCGCGTACCAGATGATCAATGAGGAGATCAAAAAAGGGCACCAGGCTTTCATTATTTATCCTCTCATCGATAAAGGTGAGGATGAAGAGCAAAAAGCAGCGGTTGATGACCACGGTTACCTGCAAAAAGAGATCTTCAGCCACCTCAACCTGGGCTTGCTACACGGGCGGTTGGCTGCGGAGGAAAAAGAAAGGGTCATGAACGATTTCCGGAACCGAAAATACGATATCCTGGTTTCAACCACTGTTATCGAGGTCGGGGTGGATATCCCAAACGCGACCGTCATGTTGATCGAAGGCGCGAATCGATTCGGGCTGGCGCAGCTCCACCAATTGCGCGGGCGTGTCGGTCGAGGTGACGACCAGGCGTACTGCCTGTTAGTCCCGGAGAACGAGGACGCCCTCGAAAATGAGCGCCTCGCCGTGATGACCGAGACGACAAACGGGTTCGTCCTTGCCGAAAAAGACCTGGAACAAAGGGGACCCGGGGATTTCATTGGATACCGCCAATCCGGTTTCGCCGATCTGCGCATGGCGAGCCTCACGGACATCCACTTGATCGAAAAAGCACGGCATTACGCGCAGGAATTAATCAAAACGGACCCGATGCTGGAAAAACCCGAGAATCAGCTGATCAATCGAAAACTAAGTTCAATGTGGAGCTATTCCCAGAGTGACATCAGTTAGGAGGCTATTATGGTAAAAGCAGTTTTTCCTGGTTCCTTCGACCCGATTCACAACGGTCACATTGACATCGCCCGGCGCGCATCCAGGCTGGTGGACGAACTTGTGGTCGCTGTGTACGACAAACCGTTGAAGAATTTCTTATTCAGTCCTGAAGAACGGCTGGAAATGACCCGCCAGGTGTTTCAACAGGACGCCAATATCACCATCTCCGGTTACAGCGGCATCACGGTCGACTTTTGCCAGAAGATAGGTGCGCAGCTGATGATAAGGGGATTGCGCGTTTTTTCGGATTTTGAGTACGAATTCCGAATGGCTTTGGCCAACCACCGCCTTGCGCCTGATATCGAAGTAATGGCGCTGATCACAAGCGAAGAACACACCTTCCTGTCTTCATCCACAGTACGGGAAATTGCCTCATTGGGAGGGGATGTCACCACTATGGTTCCCCCGCTGGTGAAACTCGCGCTCGATGCCAAGTTTTCCAACCCGGAGAACGGCGCGAACGTGGTTCCTCAACAATCCATGCGTGATTAATGAGTAAATTCATATACAAATTATGCGAATTTCGTTATAATCATTTGTAGGAGTGTGGGTATGGACATTTTACACCTTGTGGATCGCCTTGAAGAGTTGTTCAACGAGAGTAAACCGATCTGGTTTACCCACAGCGTGATCGTCGACGAAGACCGCATGCTCGATCTGATCGATCAGATGCGCGTGACCATCCCCGAAGAGATTAAGAAGTCCCAAC
>CAYYBP010000024.1:14853-20959 GCA_964470275.1 uncultured Anaerolinea sp.
GGAAGAAGCCAATCGGACCGTGGCTTTGGCCAGGGAAAAAGGCGATAAATTGGTGGAAAATGATCCGATAACCCAGGCGGCTCAAACCCGTGCCGACCAGATCATCGCCCAGGCGCGCAATGAATGCGACCGCACCAAGAAAGATGCGGATGATTACATCCTCCAGAGTCTCACCAACCTGAAGAATGAAATGGAAAAGATCATGAGCCAGGTTCAAAATGGGATCCAGGCTCTCAGCAACGACAAGCCGGACCAACCGGAATCATGATCCGAAATTGACCTAAGAACGAGCGGTGATTTTCTCACCGCTCGTTTTGTTTACCTCGATTTGCTTGTTTTCTTCTTCTTAATTCGTTGCAAGGCGTGGTTGGATTTGACCTGCTCAGAGTGCAAGGCGAGCTTGATCACCTCATCCATATGCTTCACAAGTTTGATCTGCAGGTCCTGGCGCACTTTCTTAGGTACTTCAACCAGGTCCTTCTCATTCCTGGCAGGCAGAATGACGGTTTTCAGCCCGCTGCGGTGTGCTGCCAGTATCTTTTCCCGCACACCCCCGATGGGAAGGATATTTCCTCTCAGGGTGATCTCCCCTGTCATGCCCACTTCCTTGAAAACCTTGCGTTCGGTAAAAGCCGAAAATAGCGCTGTGGCGATTGTGATCCCCGCCGATGGTCCATCCTTAGGGATCGCACCTTCCGGGATGTGCACGTGAATGTCAAGATCCTCGAACAATTCGGGGTCGAGGTCGATCAACCGTGATTTTGACTTGAGGTAAGAGAGAGCGGCTTGCGCAGATTCCTGCATCACATCCCCAATTTGCCCGGTGATCTGCAGGTTGCCCTTGCCTTCCAGTATCAGGACCTCCACCGGCATGATCTCGCCGCCATTTTCTGTCCAGGCGATGGCAGTCGCGACGCCGATCTCATCCTGTCTTTCTGCCTCTGTCATCAAAAATTGCGGAGGACCGAGGAATTTTTCAACCGCTTTCGCGTCAACATCAACCGCGATCTTCTTTTTCTCTGATTTCAGGCGTGCTTCCTTGCGAAATACCCGCCCGATCTCGCGCTCAAGGTTTCTCACACCGGCCTCGTAGGTGTATTCCCGTATCACTTTACGCAGGGCATCTTCACCAAAAGTAATGTCGCCGGCCTCGAATCCCGTTTCTTCCATTTGTTTCGGGATCAGAAAACGATTTGCGATCTCCACCTTTTCCTCTTCGATGTAGCCGGGGAATTCGAGAACCTCCATGCGGTCTAACAAAGCCGGGGGGATGCTGCCAAGACTGTTCGCCGTGGTAATGAACATCACCTTTGACAGGTCATAAGGCAGTTCGAGATAGTGATCGGAAAATGAGAAGTTTTGTTCAGGATCCAGCACCTCCAGCAGCGCCGACGAAGGATCGCCGCGAAAATCCGCGCCCAATTTGTCGATCTCATCCAGCATGAACAGCGGATTGACCGTGCCGGCGCGGCGCATGGTTTGCAGGATCCTGCCCGGAAGCGCACCAATATATGTCCGGCGGTGGCCGCGAATCTCTGCCTCGTCGCGCACCCCGCCCAGCGATAACCGCACAAATTTTCTCCCCAGCGCGTCAGCGATCGAACGCCCAAGCGAAGTCTTACCGGTTCCTGGAGGTCCCACAAAGCACAGGATTGGCTGTCTTTCCTTGCGGGGTTTGAGGCTTCTCACCGCGATGTATTCAAGGATGCGGTCCTTGGCTTTGCCTAATCCGTAATGGTTTTCTTCAAGCACCCTGGCAGAGTGCTTGACCGATAGGTTGTCTTCGGTCATTTCAGTCCATGGCAGGTCGAGCAGCCAATCGATGTAGGTGCGGATAATCCCAACCTCGGGCGCCATGGAAGGCATCTGCCCAAGCCGTTCAATTTCCTTGAAAGCCTGCTTCTTGGCTTCCTCAGGCATGGATTTTTCAGCCACTTTGGCGCGGATCTCAGTCAATTCACGCGACCAGACATCCCCTTCACCCAGTTCTGTTTGAATCGCCCGTAATTGCTCGCGCAGGTAGAATTCGCGCTGCGAACGGTCAACCTCGCTCTGCACCCGATTCTGGATCTCATCCTCCAGCTGCAAAACATCCAGTTCCTGGGCTAACAGCCAATTGACCTTTTTCAGCCGGTCTTTCGGCTCTGAAATGGTGATGAGGTCCATCCGCTCGTTGAATGGAAGGGAGATGGCGGTGGCGATCATATCCGCCAGCCAGCCGGGTTCCGAGATGTTCACAGAGAATAGGTGGGCTTCGTCCGGCAGACTGCGGTCGAGTTGAACGCAGCGTTCGAACAGGTCGCGGGCGGTGCGCATCAAAGCCTCGGTGCGCCGGTCAACTGTTGTTGATTCATGGATCACGGTGGCTTTCGCCCACATGAAAGTCCCCTGTTTGACAATCTCAACCACTTTCACCCGCCGCCGGCCCTGCACAAGGGCGGAAGCATTGCCATCTTGCAGGCTGAGCAGCCGGCCAACAGCGATTTCGATGCCCACTTGAAGAAAATCGGCAGGTTTCGGTTTCTCAATATCGCTGTCTTTGAGAATAAGCGCGATCATCGTTCCACCCTTAGATTGGACGTAGTTGATCGCGTCAAGATTCGGTCCCGGGGAGATGAAAATCGGCGATATCATGCGTGGAAAGACAACGATATCGCGCATGATCAATACAGGGCAATTGATAAAGCCTTCTTCGTCCGGGTCGGCATCGCTTACCTGGTAGAGCTCATCCGTTCGCTGGTAGAGAGCCGCGTTAAACTCCTCGGGGTTATCCTGGCGTTTCTTCCACTCTTCTTTCATAAGGTCCTTTACTAGTTACTGGTTTGATTATTCAGCAGGATCTCTCTCGCAGCGGCCGCGATGAAAATGCTTCCGGCGATCATCACCACCTTTTCCTTGCCTGCCAGCCGGAGCGCTTCTGAAAGTCCGGTTTCAATATTGTCAGTGAATACCGCGTGTTTTCCGAACTGGTGAGCTAATTCTACCAGTATATTCGGGTCCATCGCGCGGGGGTGTTCGCTCCTGGTCGCGACAACCGATTGCACCCTGGGCAAGAGATAGGTAAACATACCCCGTACATCCTTGTCTTCAGACGCGCCGAATAGCAGGATGATGGGTTTCCCGTTGAGGTAATCATCCATTGCCAGCCTCAAACGCAAAGCTGAATCCTGGTTATGCGCAGAATCAACGATCACGAGCGGTTCATGCTGTATAATCTCAAACCTGCCGGGCCATTTTACAGCCTCGAAACCTTTGGTGATATTCTCCTTGGTTATAGCAAACCCCGCGCTGCGGACGCATTCAAGAGCAGCGTACGCCGTGGAGGCGTTTTCAACCTGGTGAAGACCAAGCAACGGGATAGAGTAGTGTTCAGGTTCCCAATCGCTCCGCCCGCCGCTCGAAATATACTCATTGATCAATTCCTGTTCGCTTTTCGACCAGATATTGAAGGTTTGTCCGGAAAGCGATCGGGAGCGTTCCGCGTAGAAGTAATCTCTTCCGATCATTGTCAGGGGGGCGTTGCGCTCCGAGCTGACCCGCACGATCACCTCAGCGGCTTCCTTCCATTGCGGAGCCAAAACAACCGGCCGGTTTTCCTTGATGATCCCGGCTTTTTCACCCGCAATCTCGGTAATGGAATTGCCCAACACGTTCATGTGGTCAAATGAAAGCGATGTAATCACTGAAACAACCGGCTCAACGATATTCGTGGCGTCCAGCCGCCCTCCCAGTCCAACCTCAACAACCGCGACATCAACCTTCTTTTTCTTGAACGCGGCAAAACCCAACGCAGTGGTCAACTCAAATGTGGTCAATTCATCGATCTTTTCCACATAAGGCTTTAGTTCGTCGACGCCTGCCACCAGTTCTTCCCGGTTGATCGGCTGCCCATCCACCTGGATCCGCTCGGTGAAATCCTGCAGGTGCGGAGATGTGTAGAGCCCGGTGCGATACCCGGCTTCGCGAAGGACACTGGCGATCATTGCCGCGGTTGAACCTTTCCCCTTGGTACCGGCGATATGGATTACCGGGTAAGCGCTTTGGGGATCCCCCATCAGCTGCATCAACCTGCGCATCCGGTTCAGGTCAAATTTATCGGGTGAATAGCGTAGCTGCCTTGTCAGGCTGTAATCCACAAAGCTGTACAAGTAATCCAACGCTTCTTGATAGTATTGTTCAATTTCAGGCATATATTTTTTACCCAATCTCGGTTATATTTACGCAGGCATTGTAATCTTTGAGATATGTTATGACAAGAGATAAGCGACCCAACGACTACGATAGCCCGGTGGTGACCGTGCTGATGATAAAACTCTCACTTCCGGGAGTAAGTTCCTTGAAAGGGAAACGCGGGAGGCTGCAGCGCATCGTCACCGCGATCAGGCAGCACTTTAATGTGTCCGTATCAGAAATAGGTTTCAATGACAGTTGGCAATCCACCCTGCTGGGATGCGCGATGATCTCAAACGATGCCATTTTCAACCGGAAAATGGCGGATCAGATCATAAATATGATCAACTCCAACTTTCCTGATGAGTTGATCGAGACTCATTCTATTGAAGTTTGGTAAGTACATTTCCGTTGCACATAGGAGATTTTATTGGTACAGCCGAACAACGTATACAAATACATCACCCGCCACCTGCTTTCCGTGCAAAAGCCTGGAAGATATGTGGGCGGTGAATTGAACCAGGTGCAAAAAGATTGGCAAAGCGTTGAAACCCATTTTGCGTTGGTTTTTCCGGATATTTACGATATCGGGCTGCCAAACCTTGGAGTAATGATCCTGTACGAAGCCATCAATTCCAGGCATGACGCCTTGTGTGAGCGCGCTTACCTGCCATGGATCGACATGGAAAAGATCATGCGCGAGAACCATATCCCGCTGTATTCGCTTGAATCCAAGATCCCGCTCAAAGCCTTTGATATCATCGGCTTCACCCTGCCTTACGAGACGCTTTACACCAATGCGCTCAACGCGCTTGACCTGGCGGGCATCTCCCTGCACACCTCAGACCGCGGCGACGATGACCCGATCATCATCGCCGGCGGCCACGCGGCATACAACCCGGAGCCAATGGCAGAATTCATCGACGCCTTCGTCATCGGTGAGGGTGAAGAAGCCGTGCATGATGTCATCAATTCCATTCAGAGCTCCAGGGAGTTGGGACTCAGCCGTAAGGACACGATCGCCGCCCTGGCAAGCATCGATGGTGTGTATGTGCCAGCCCTGTATTCCCCAATTTACAACGAAGACGGTACATTTGACAGCCTTAAACCAGTTTCCAGCGAGATCCCCCTCACGATCCGCAAGCGTATTTGCTCTGAGCTTCCTCCCCCTCCTGACCGCTTCTTGGTTCCATCGATCGACGTGGTGCACAACCGGGTGGCGATGGAGATCATGCGCGGCTGTACACGCGGGTGCCGCTTTTGTCACGCGGGGATGGTAAACCGCCCGGTGAGAGAACGCAGCGTGGACGTGATTTTAAATTCGATCGAGAACGCACTGCAGAACACCGGTTATGAGGAGATCGCTCTGCTCTCCCTCTCTTCCAGTGACTACACGCAAATTGGCGAATTAGTCAGCCGGATCACCGACCGGTTTTCAGGTAAAAACCTCACCATTTCCCTGCCCTCCCTAAGGATCGAGTCTTTCTCAGTTGACCTGATGGAAAAACTGCGCGGCGTGCGGCAGGGCGGATTCACGCTCGCGCCGGAGGCAGCCACCGATCGGATGCGCAACATTATTAACAAGCCGATCCAAAGCGAGCAGCTGCTGGCTACCGCCAGGGAAATCTATTCCCGCGGGTGGAATTCCATCAAGCTGTATTTCATGATCGGTCAGCCCGGAGAAACGCTTGAAGATGTGCAGGCGATCGCCGACCTGGCAAAACAGGTGATCGCGGAGGGTCGAAGGGTCATCGGCAAGAAGGCCAATTTGCACACCGGAGTGAGCACGTTTGTCCCAAAACCGCACACGCCTTTCCAATGGGCTGCCCTTGATCCGCTTGAATCCGTTCTGGAAAAACAAAACCTGCTCAAAGACCAGCTGCGCGGACCCGGGATGAAAATGACGTGGTCGAACCCGCGCGAAACCATCCTTGAA
>CAYYBP010000025.1:0-5009 GCA_964470275.1 uncultured Anaerolinea sp.
ATTTTCATTTGAGGGAATCATTATCCTTTAGTAACATTTTATTTGAATGAATACGTACCATTGTCATCCCCCAAAAACCCAATTATAATAAGACCCATCGGGCGGTTAGCTCAGTTGGTTAGAGCGTTGCGTTGACATCGCAAAGGTCGTAGGTTCGAGTCCTATACCGCCCACCAACAAGACCATCCAACGGGGTGGTCTTTTATCTTCAACCTGAAGATATTCAACTTGAATAAGCCATCGCTGACAATGCCCGTATCATCATCGGCCCAAAAGTGTTCTTATTAATCAGATAACACTCCACCTGCTTTTAGAGTGGATAACGCATGGTAAAAAAGAAGAGAATACAGGAGTGTAGATGTCCCGATATAAGATTATCCTGAATCCAACCGCTGGCAAGGGTACAGCCTTAAAAGCGCACGCGCTGATCAAGGATCTCTTAACCCAATACGAATTGAATTACGAGATCACCTTCACAGAATACCCGGGGCACGCCCAGGAACTTGCCTTGCAGGCTGCCAAAGATAGATTCGACTACGTGGTTGCTGTTGGAGGGGATGGCACCTCGAACGAGGTTTTGAACGGCCTGATGCAGAATAGGGCGGCGGATGGGTTTTTACCGGTCATGGGCGTTATTCCAGCCGGCAGAGGAAATGATTTTGCGTTCGGTGCGGGGATCCCGGTCGACATCCAGGAATCCTGCGCCATGCTCGCCTCCCTCCCACGCAAATGGATCGATATTGGCAAGATCACCGGAGGGGATCAGCCGGAAGGTCTCTATTTTGGGAACGGTGTAGGGATTGGATTCGACGCGGTGGTGGGGTTTGTTGCCGCCCGCTCGAAACTAAAGGGCATGCTTTCTTACCTTGTGGCTGCCCTGAAGACGATCTTCATCTATTACAAGACCCCGTCAATCCTGGTGAAGTTTAACAATGAATCCTTCACTGTGCCCGCGCTGATGATCTCCGTCATGAACGGGCGGCGTATGGGCGGCGGATTCATGATGGCGCCCTCCGCCGAGGACACCGACGGAAAGCTCAACTTGATCATTGTTCGCGAGGTACCGCAATTCTCCATGTTCGGGCTGATTGTGAAATTCATGAAAGGCTCGCATGAAGCTGACCCCGCCGTGCGAACCGCGATCACAGATGCGCTAACCGCCACCGCGATAAAGGGAACCCTGCCGGTGCACGCGGATGGCGTGACCATCTGTGAAGAAGGCAGCGAAGTGAACATCACCCTCATCCCGCGCGGTCTTGAGATCATTTCCAGGTAGCTGTTGCAATGCTCACAGCCAATCACATTAATCCCCCCATCAAAGCCATTCTGCGCACTTTCCTGCGTATTGATGATACCGATGTCGTCAAAGTGCCCATGAACGGACCTTTGATCATCGCCACCAACCACATCAACTGGCTGGACGCCCCACTCGGGTTTAGCCACCTCCATCCCCGTCCGCTCACCGCCTTCGCGAAAATCGAAACCTGGGAGAGTCCTCCCATGCGCCTGTTGTTCAATGCCTGGGAGGCCATTCCCATCACACGTGGAGAAGTGGATTTCACTGCCTTTCGTAAAGCCGAAGAAGCCTTGAAATCAGGGAAAATGATCGCGGTCGCACCCGAAGGCACCAGGTCTGGCAATGGCAGTCTTAATAAGGGATATCCAGGTATTATTTTCCTGGCTCTTCGGGCGGGTGTGCCTATCCTTCCTTTCGTCGTTTATGGCAACGAGAGGATTCGTGAGAATCTCCGCCACTACCGCCGTACCGACATCACCATGAAGAGCGGACAGCCTTTCCGCCTTGTTGCTCAGGATAGTACGCCGTCCAGGGAGATGCGCCAGCAGTTGACCGACGCCGTGATGTACGAGATCGCCCGGCTGCTGCCGGAGTCTTACAGGGGATACTACCGGGACATCGACCCCGCTTATCGCAGGTATATACAATTCATTTGATCTTGAAATTCCTATCCCTAAATTGTTGACTACAACTTATGGAATATGGTATTATCAAAACTAAACTAGCCCGTTAACGGAACGGGCTAATCTTAATCAAGTTTCATCAGGAGAAAACCATTAGTACCCAAAACTTCCGTGTAAACGAATTGATCAAAGTCGCTGAAGTACGATTGATCGGACCCCAAAATGAAAATATCGGGGTCGTACCCATCCAAAAAGCCTTACAAATCGCGCATGATGCCGAGCTGGATCTGGTAGAGGTCGCTCCTAACTCTGAGCCGCCGGTCTGCCGCGTGATGGATTTTGGAAAGTTCCTTTACGAACGCACCAAAAAAGAAAAGGAAGCCAAGAAATCTCAGACCAAGATCGAGGTCAAAGAGATACGCCTGCGCCCAAAAACCAACGAACACCATCGTGGTTTCAAAACCCGTGATGCCCGCCGCTGGCTCCTGGAAGGCAACAAGGTAAAGGTTACCATTCGTTTTAGAGGGCGTGAGATCACCTATCCTGAGATCGCCCTGGAAGACCTTAAGGAAATCGCTGAAGAACTTTCGGATGTTGGCAACATCGAACAGGCTCCCAGTATTGAAGGCCGGACAATGGGAATGCTCCTGTCCCCCTCCAAGCCCGGCAAAAAGAAAACCGCCGAGAAGCCTAATCCTGAGAAACAAGAAGGTACTGAAGAAGCCGAATCACCAGCCACACAATAAAGTAAATACCCCACCATTGGAATAATTCTGGTATAATCCGCCTTTGCGCTATACCGCGTAAATTGTTGAGAGGAGTTCGCTGTGCCACGCAAGATTAAAACAGGCAAGTTCAAGTTAAAGACCCACAAAGCAACTTCCAAGCGCTTCCGCTTGACCGGGTCTGGTGTGTTGATGCGAACCAAGGGTGGCAAGAGCCACCTCCGGCGCCGCACCTCAAAGCGCACCAAAGCCTTGTTCACCGAGATGGTAACTGTCAAGGGTGACAAGATTGTCCAGCGCGTCAATCGCCTTGCTCCAAACATGGAGTAGTCAGAGGCATTGACCTGTCGTATCCGTTTTAGTGCGGCTGTTGGGTGCTCAAAACTGGTTATCTAACCGGCGCCCAGGGGTTCGCAAAGGAGTAGAAAATGGCTCGTGTAAAAACTGGTCCGTACCGCCATCTGCGTCATAAAAGGGTATTGAAGTTCACCAAGGGTCAATTTGGCAGCCGGCATCGCCTGATTCGCCGCGCTAACGAAGCCCGCCTGAAAAGTCTCTGGTATTCCACCCGCGACCGCAAGAATCGCAAACGCGACCTGCGCCGCCTGTGGATCGCCCGCATCAACGCCGGCGCTCGCCAGAACGGGCTGACTTACAGCCAGTTCATCTTTGCCATGCGCAAAGCCAACATCCAGCTCAACCGTAAAATGCTAGCGGATCTCGCCGCCCGCGACCCGCAGACTTTCGCTGCCGTGGTACAACAGGCAAAACAAGCCTGATCTAACGATCAACCAGACGGGATGGCCGCGAACGCCATCCCGTTTTTATTTTCCCCGTGTATCAGGTAGAATTAACGTATGCAATCCAATACCAGCGGGATGATCACGTCAATTCATAATCCCACCGTTCAATTCGTCCGCTCTCTTCTGACCGACAAGGACGCTCGCGCTGAAACCGGGCTCTTCGTGGTCGAAGGCATCCGCCTGTCCGAAGAGGCAGTGAACCACGGCATCACTCCACACTCCGCGTTTTTCACCAGCCAGTTGTCGAACCGCGGGAGTAAACTTATCACGGTACTTCAGGAAAATGGCGTGCAAACCCTCGAACTTGCCCCTGAGTTAATGAGTAAGATCTCTGACACGGTCACTTCCCAGGGCATCCTCCTGGTCGTTGCACAGGACACAACCCCTCTTCTCACCGTCCCTGACCTGGTACTCATCCTGGACCAGGTGCGCGACCCCGGCAACCTGGGCACGATATTACGCACGGCAGCGGGGTTGGGTGTGCAGCTTGTTTTCCTGACGCCTGGCAGCGTGGACCCTTACATGCCAAAAGTGGTTCGCTCAGCGATGGGCGCGCACTTCCATTTGAAGATACGGACAGCAGATTGGCCGCAGGTGATTCACTTGTGTAAAGAAGTATCAGCCGTTCCGCTCGACTTAATCCTCGCTGACTCCAATGGCGGTCAATCCATGTGGGAGGCTGACCTCGCAAAGCCGCTCGCCCTGGTGGTCGGGTCCGAAGCCGAGGGGCCTGGTCCCGAAGCACGCCACAGAGCGGATTCTATCGTTCACATCCCGATGCCGGGCAAATTTGAATCTTTGAACGCGGGCGTCGCAGCATCCATCCTGCTGGTTGAGATCATCCGTCAGAGGCACTCATGAGAATCCGCTCGATCACCAGTTTCTACGACCCGCTCGCCCCGGACGCGGAGGAAGCGCTGCAAAAGCTCGCCGGTTTAAGCGCCCGTCTCGCGCGGAAGATTTCCACCGATCTGGTCCCCGTTCAATCCACCCGCCTGGCAACCAGTCCATTCCCGCGCTTTCTCAAGGGTCTTCATACAGATGACGCCATTGACCGCGTCGTAAAGTTGGAAGCCTCAACCTGCCATCTTGGGTGGCAATACCTGTCCCTCGGTCCGGCGCTCCCGGGCGCGAAAGGCGCGTGTGATTTGATCCCGCTCCTGCTTGCTGAGACCAGAGATGTCTTTTTCAGCACGATCATCGCGGACAAAGCATATCTCTACACTGATATGGTGCGTAAAAGCGCTGAGATCATTCAAGCCGCCGCCTATCTTGAACCAGACGGCTTTGCCAATTTACGGTTCGCCGCTCTCGCCCGGGTAAAACCTTTCACCCCATTCCTGCCTGCCGCATACGCCCGCGTCGGCAGTCCACCGGTGATCACGTTCGCGGTCGAGTGCGCAGATGCCGTCATTGATGCCTTCAAGGGAGCGTCTGATCTTGATACCGCGCGCAGAGACCTGTTGAACAGGCTCGAGGAATTCACCCGTCAGATCATGGATATCTATAGGCTGCTCGCGCAGGGTACAGGGATCGAATGCAAGGGGTTTGATCTCTCGCC
>CAYYBP010000025.1:5019-20837 GCA_964470275.1 uncultured Anaerolinea sp.
GCTCGAATAAAGTTCATCACCAGTTTGGAAGAGAAAGCAGCCAGCCTGCTGCCGATCTGTCAATCAACTGCTGAAAAGCATGGCGTTATTTTCAAGGGTTTCGATTTCTCCCCCGCCCCCTACCCAGAGGATTGGTGTTCGCTGGGCGGGGCGGTCGAGAGTCTTGGTTTGGAGCATATTGGCGGGATCGGCAGCCTGGCCCCGGTGGCATTCATCGCGGATACCCTCGACCAGGGCAACTGGCTACGCGTCGGCTTTAACGGCATGATGCTCCCGCTCCTGGAAGACTCTGTGCTCGCCCGCCGGGCTGGCCAGGGGCTTTTGTCTGTCCACGATCTGCTGCTTTATTCGACCGTGTGTGGAACTGGCCTGGATACAATCCCGCTAGCCGGCAATACCACCGCCGCCCAGCTTGAGTGTGTACTGATGGACATCGGTTGTCTCGCCTTGCGGCTCGCAAAGCCCCTCACCGCCAGGTTAATGCCGATCCCTGGGAAACAAGCCGGCGATGCGACCGGATTTGATTTTTCGTTCTTTGCCAACAGCCGCGTACTTGCCCTGGACGGGCAACAACTCGCGCCGCCCCTACTTTCAAACACCCCCCTCAAGATCGCTCCCCGTCAACGGGGCTGATAATCCGCCTCAATATCTAAGGGGTAGCACCGATTTCCCCGGGCACTTCATCCGTCGCCGTTGGCGTTGGCGTCGGCGTTGCTGTTTCAGTTGGCGTGGCAGTCGGAGTCGCGGTTAGCGTTAGTGTTAGGGTGATGGTGGGTGTGGCGGTATTTGTGGGCGTGGCTGTCCGGGTTGGAGTGCTCGTCGGGGTGCGGGTTGGCACCTGGATATTCAGCCTGAGCAATTTTTCCGCGTGCCCGCCCTCCGTTGATTCCATGTAAAGCCGCAGGGTGACTACCCCGTTCTTGACCTTGGTCAGGTCCCAGGTTATCAGTTTTTGCGGGTCAGCCGATTTTGAGCCGCCTTTTTTCACCAGCTGGTCCCAATCCTTCGGGTCTTTTCCTTCCCCGTATTCCAGGTAGAAATTCTTAAAATTACTACTGGCGTCGATCACCGCGTAGATATCGAGCGATTCGCTGGCGATCGTCTGGTTGTCATTCAGACCCACAAACACCAGGGTCGGGCGTGAATCATCCGCCCGGCATTCCCTTGTTGGCACAAAGGTCACGTCTTCATCAAACCCCATTTTTTTTAGCCAGTTCTCCCCATCTCCAGTCTCATTGATCCACTTGACCGCCCATCTGTCGGTGACATTCAGCACGAGTTCTTCCTTGGTGAAGTCTTCACATGCGGCGGAAGCCTTAAGCCCGGTCCAGGTGTCTATCTTGACCCGCTTCCACAGGCTCTCATCCTTGGACGGGGGTAGCTGGTCAGAGGCGAACAATTCCTTTCCGGTTTTCGGACACTCGTCTGAGGGTTCTGTGCCTGAATACACGCAAATCTCCTTCTCAACGATACCCTCGGGGCGGTTAAAATCCGCCGGAGAGTTATTCGTCAGATACGGGATCGCCGCGTTCATAAATTCATTCCAGATCGGGGCAGCACCTTCAACGCCCGATGTATCGATCATCGGGGTGTAATCCGCGTTGCCGACCCATACCCCGACCGCCAGGTCAGGGGTGTAACCTATCGTCCAGTTGTCGCGGTAATCATTGGTGGTTCCGGTCTTGGCGGCTGCCGGGAATGGAAGATTGAGGATGGAGTCTGTGCCAAACATGGGGGCGCGTGCCACCGTGTCAGAAAGGATGGATGTGATCAGGTAGGCATGTTCAGCCCGCATCACCTGTTTCGGCTCGGCCGGTTTGGCTTCGTAGATCACCTTGCCTTCGTGGTCTTCAATTCGGGTGATGGCCAGCGGTTCGATCTTTTGGCCGTTATTGGCGAACACACTGAACGCGGATGTCATATCAATCAGGGTCACATCCCCGCCGCCAAGTGTCAACGAGAGACCATAATCAGTTTGATTCAACGTCGAGATCCCAAGCCGGCGCGCAAAGGCGATCAACCCGTCCTCCGTGGGTGTGCCGGGGTCGTCATAGATCCCGATGAACGCCAACGTCTTCACCGCGGGTATGTTGAACGAATTCGCCAGGGCAGTTCGGATGCTCATCGGTCCGTGAAAACGCCCATCGTAGTTCACGGGTTTGTATGGATCGCGTGTGTCGTTTGGATCACCGGAGGGCGGGAACTCGCTCGGTACATCCCACAGGATCGTCGCCGGGGTCCAGCCCTTCTCAAACGCGGCCGCGTAGGTGAGCGGCTTGATCGATGATCCCGGCTGGCGCGGCTGCAGCGCCATATTGATTTGCCCGGCGATGGCGTCGTTGTAAAAATCAGCCGAACCGGTCATCGCCAGTATCTCGCCAGTTTTTGGTTGGATCGCCACTAATGCGCCGTCCGTCGCGTTCTGCCCTGCCAGCGCTTCCACCTGCTCCTTCACGATTCGATCTGCCTCGAGCTGCAGTTGCGGGTCGAGCGTGGTGTACACCCTGAACCCGGAACGGTAAATTGTCTGCGGGTCGTAGGTGGTTTCTAAGAGGAAACGGATGTAGGTAACCCAGTGCGGGTAAACCATTGGGTTGGTGCGAATGGTAAACGGGTAGTTTTCAATTTCGATATACGCGTCCGCCGCCTGCTGCGCTTCCACGCAGATGGGCTCGGCGGAATTGCTCACCCGGATGCAGCCCTTTTCCTGGCTCATGTTGTACATGGCGGTAAGAACCTGCTTGTTGCGGTTCAGAGTCGCATCGCGGTTATTGAAAATATCGTACACGCTCGGCAGCTGCGGCAGGCCGGCGAGGAATGCCGCCTGCGAAAAAGTTAACTTATCCGCGGTCGTGTTGAAGTAGGTCTCCGCCGCGGCTTCGATCCCGTAAGCCAGGTTGCCATAATTGATCTCATTCAGGTACAGCTCCAGGATCTCGTCCTTCGAGTAGCGCCGGGTGAGTTCTGAAGAAAGTATGATCTCTCTCGCCTTCCTCCGAACCGAAACCTCAACCCGTTCCTCGGGTGTAAAAAAAAGGGTGCGCGCCAGCTGCTGGGTGATGGTTGACGCTCCTGATACGACGTCGCCGCTGGTGTAGTTCTGCACCAGCGCTCGCACCAGGGCCAGCACGTCGAAACCCGGGTGGTTGTAGTATTCCTTGTCCTCAATGGCGATGGTCGCCGCTACCAGGTAGGGCGAGATCTTGTCCATCGAGGTGTACGTGCGTCGTCCCGCGTTCGGGTCAATCATCTCGTAGATCACCTGCCCGTTGCGATCGTAAAATCGCGTCGTTTCAAATTGCGAGGCGTGCCCCCTAATGTCTTCCACGCTGGGAAGGGTCGCCGCGATGGAGAAATACTGGTAGACCAGGAAGACCCCCGCAATGACCGCGCCTAAAACAGCCACAAAAAGCAGGATGATGATCACACGGATCAGGCAGCCGCCATAATCAAAATTGCTCTTTTTCTTCTTTCGTGCGCTTTTTGAAGGCTTTTCCGCCGGCTTTTTCGCAGCAGCGGACGCTGCCTTGCGAGTTGGGGGAGGCGTGGTTTTTTCAGGCGGAGGCGGCGCGGGTCTCCTGGTTACCGGCGTCGTCCCGGTCGGACGGGATGAGAATGCCGCCGGCGTTACGATGGTCGCCGATATATCAACTTCCTCCACTTTTTCGGGCAGGGCATCTGCCGAGCCGGCGGGGGGCGGAACAACCGGTTCGATCCGGACATTCACCGGGATGTCTTCAATCGCCACCCCTCCTACCAGGGAAGTTGCCTGCTCTTCCAGGGTCGGTTCCCCACGCTGCGGGGGTTCCCCTTGCGGGATCACGCGGGTGGCATCGGCGTGGCTGTCGCTGTAACCGGGCGGATCTTCCGGGTGCGGCAGGGTCTGCGAACGATCGAATGACCTCTCGTCGTTTCCCCCTCCGTTATCGTTTTCTCTTTTAATGTTTATTGGTGTGTTCTCATCAATCGTCATAACAATTCTTTCAGCCCTTTGATGCTTTGAATTCTAGCACAAATCAGTTGACCTCGAATCAGTATGCTCTTACAATGTCCTTATGTCCGATCAGGTTTCACCAGAATTCAGGCACATCCTGTGTGCTGACGCCCGTTTTACCACCCCCGACGCGCTCAACGACCAGTGTTGGGAGCTTGGATTTGGTACTTGCGAGCCCAGCGCGCTCTCGCTCTCCACAACCTTCGGTCTGCGGGTCAATCGGATGCATCTTTTTCCGCAATTCCACTTTGAAAAAACCACCGTCAGCGACCCCGGCTCCTTTCACAAATACCCTTCCATTGAACTGGTATCTACAAATTTCGCGTCAATTTTCTTTTCACCCTTTCCTGATATAGACGTAAATCTCAAAATTTGGGTTCCCTCATCGCAACTGATCATGGGCACGATCTATTGCTCCAACACCTCTGCCACGATCACAGATATTGGTATCGATTGGCTGGTCCAACTTTCCCCCATGGCAGGCGGCAACCCGATGAAATTCACCGAATTAGGCATCAACACCGTTCTCGCTGGCGAAAGCAGCGGCGTTGCCCCGGTATTTTTCATTACCGGCGGACCACAGCCATCCAGTACCGCGTACCCAGGCCTGGGCGCCTGGCTGTTGCTGCTGCCGGGTACCGTCCGCCAGCACACCTGGGTGCTGGCATCGACTTCCTCGCTCGAAGCCTCTTTCCTCCAGGCGCGCCAGTACTCTGCTTACAATCTCGAGAATGAGCAGATCAAGGTGGAAATGGCCGATAAACGCGACAGGGTTCACATCGATACCGCGGACACCGACCTGAACCGTCGGATACGGGCATCCCAGAACAGGGCGCTGCAGTTCATCATGCCTCCCGTCGCCAGCGTCAAACACAAAACCTGCATGAACAAGCGTGACACCGAAACGGGGTCCTACCCGAAACCGGAGATCTTAGGCGTTTACCCGGAATGGTCAGGCCAGACCCTCACCGATCTTCTGCTTATCTTTCAATCATTGCTCCCCGCGTCACCCCGGTTGACGCGGGAGTTGATCGACAACCTCCTCGATGCCCAACACCCGGATGGCTCGATCGATTACCGGGTAAATGTCAACCATGTGTCCACCGGATTTAATTCACTGCCGCTGCTCGCGTCCCTGGTGTGGGAACTGTATGCGTACCTCCAGGATTCCAACTGGTTAAGCGGCGTGTTTCCCCGCCTGACTGCATTCGTTGACTCGTGGGTGCGCCTGGGTGAAAACGGGGAGGTATCCATCCGCGAACTTGATCACCCGGCGCAGCTCGATTTTCAAACTGCAGGCGCTGAATCTGAAGAATTGCTGGCAGACTTTTGGGTCAAGTTAAAAAGCTCAAGAAATCATTTCCTGTCCGCCCTGCTTGTGCAGGAGCTCGGCAGTCTGCTCAACATTGCGCGCTCCGTGCAGGATGATGCGGCGGCAGAGAAATACACCTTCATCAGGGCTAAATTGATCGACACGTTGGGTGAATTGAGGGATGAAAAATTCCCTGCCTTTCAATACATGGATAAGGTCAGCGGTGAACACCTGGTAGGAAAAGTACTTTGCCAATTTAAACACAACCACGTGTACAAACCTCGTAGCCGTATCACCAGCCCAGGGTGCCTGTACTTAAAGCTCAACGCCGGTACCCACATCCCTCCATCGTTTGCCTGCGAGATCACGGGTGCCGCTGCCGGGGGTCCCGCCTGCCTGGTCATCACACCCGAGCACATGGTTCGCGTCGGCTGCTGGGGGGTAGCCATAACCGACCAGGCATTCACAGAAATCGAAAGCATAACGATCCGTAATCTTCCTGACAGCGGCTATGGGATTATCGGTCAGGCCGACCTGGCTGATGTTGACAGCACCCAGCTGCTCGCTCAGGGCATTGGCGAACCTCCCAGCCGAGCATCAGATGAGGTGGGGGATTTCCTCACACCATCCGGCATACGCCTGTATCCCCAGTCGTCCGGCGGGGCAGATCTCCGTCTCCCTCGTTGGATCGCGGTGTTGATCATCGAGGGGTTGCTCAAGAACCGCGATTTCGAGCAGGCGGAGAAGGTCTTTGACTCGGTGTTCGCAGCCAAATCCATCTTATACAACGGAAGCCTACCGCAGACCAGCCGCGTTAAAACGCCAGTGGATCTTTTCCCGGTCAAATTGTTTCTAAAAATGAACGGCGTCACAAAGCTCACGGAATCAGAGATCACATTTTCACATCGGGGGATGAATTCGCAACCACTTACGGTACAATATAGGAAGATAAGGATCAACCTGAAACCGGAAGTCGCAGAAATCCTTACCACCTCGGGAGAATCCTTTACCTTAAAAAACCCGGTTGATCAAAAGATCATCCTGTGAACAGAAAGGAGGATATCCACATGACAGATACACCAGAAGAAAGATGTGATACGTTGTTGATGGCGGTTGTGCAATCGCAGGATGCGGAACTCGTCGAGAATATCTTCCAGGAAATGGGGATCTCACTCACTCGCCTGCCCAGCACCGGGGCTTTTCTCGGGCGGCGCAACGCGACCCTTCTGATCGGTATTCCGAACCACCTGCAGCCTAGGATGCTTGAAGTTTTACAGGAAAACTGCCGGCAGCGCGTGGAATACATCGCCGTTCCGCTGGAAAGCGCACCCCTGCCCGTTCCAGCCCCTACCCCCATCACTGTCGGCGGCGCCACCGTCTTTGCGCTTGATGTTGACCATTTTGAGGAGTTATAGCCATGAAGATGATCATAGCAATTGTAAACGATGAGGATTCAGAGCTGGTCACTCATGCGCTCAATCAATCAGAATTCCGTGTGACAACCATCGCTTCCACCGGCGGCTTTTTACGGCGCGGTCTCACAACCTTGCTGTGTGTCGTTGAAGACCCTCAACTCCCGCAGGCTCTCGAGGTATGCCGGTCATGCTTCCCGCCTGTTTCCGGTCAACCCACCGGACGCTGCCGGATCTTTGTGCTTAACGTTTCCGAAAGCCACCACTTCTAAGCAAGATCACCTACTCGTGGAATTCTTCCACCTGGTAGATCTTCACATCCAGCTTTTCCCGCCGCCAGAGATTCCTGGCGGCGCCCATTTTTGCGCACAGGTGATCGAGGAAATCCTCGTGGCGCGGCAGCTGCTCCCAAACCTGCGGTAGAAAGGTCGCCCGTCTGAAGCCGGATTGCAGGATGACGCCGTCGACACCCGGCCGCAGCAGGGTCAACAGGTCTTCTGGTTTTTCATAGTTCAGCTCTACCGGGTGGGTGAGGCGCGAAATCTCGATCTGCACAGCGCCCAGCTCTTCTTTCGTTAACGGCGGAAACCTGTAATCTTCAAACGCTGCCTGCGCGGCTCTTTCGCGCACATCCTCCACCAGGCTCTGGTGCGCCTCCAGGCTCCCGATGCATCCGCGCAGTTGTCCATCAATGGTCAGGGTCACGAAACAGGCACCGTTCTCAAGCAGCGCCGGGCTTACCTGCTCAGCCTGGATCAGCGGAGGCGAAAGTCTGTTAAGCGCGTTGGTGATGGTGGTCCTTGCCAGCCCGAGAAGATATTTCTTTTCATGTTCCGTTAGTTTTTCGGTCATCGCATTAACCTCCGGTACTCCCTATCAGAATACACCAGCGGCGGCGCGTTTTCTGTCTTATGCGCGCTCAATACCTCGCCGATGTACAGGGTCGAATTGGTCATTTCATAACGGTGGATCACCCTGCACACCAGGTAAGCCGCCGCATCAGCGAGGATCGGTAACCCCAACTCGCCGTAGAAAACCTCCTGGCTCGCAAAACGGTCCCCTTCCTCCGGGATCCTGCCGGCGAACAGATCGCTCAGATGAACCTGGTCTTCTCTGAGCAGGTGGATCACGAAGCAGCCGTTCTCCTCGAGCACCTGCCTGGTTTTCGCCTGGTTGGCAAGCGTGACGGTCACGGCTGGCGGGTCGACCGAGACCGAGGTAAACGAGTTGACCGTCAACCCGCGGCGGGTCACCTGATTCCCCGCTGTGAGGATCGCCACCCCGCTCACCCAGCGGCGCATGACCCCGCGCAGGTCAGTCAGCTCGTAACTTCCATGATTCTTCATAAATGAATTTTATCCTATTCCATGTGAATCAATTTGAAAATACATGCCAGCGCGTGAGTAATTGGCATAAACCTTGCTATAATCTACTATTGACAAGGAGTATTTGTGCGAAATGTCCGATCAAGAACAGAATTCCCACCCTCCTGAAGAATTAACGCCCGTTCCAGCCCAATCACTGCCGGAGACGGTGAAAAAGCGGAAAAGAGCCCGGTTCAGCGTTTTTTCAGCGCTTCAGTCCATCGGCGTAACCGCTTTCCTCCTGGCTTCTCTGTTCACGCTGTTTACTCCCGGGAACCTGTTTTCCGGTCAGATGCTGAACCGGGTGTTCCAGGCCTGGCAGGCAAACCCCACCCCCATCGCCCCCGTTGCCATCACCAACACCCCGGTCACCACCGCGCGCATCGGCATCGTCTCCGGTCACTGGAAAAACGATTCCGGCGCGGTTTGCCCGGATGGATTGACCGAGGAACAGGTCAACCTTCAAATTGCCACCCTCGTGCAGCAAAAACTGATATCCGAGGGCTTCCAGGTGGATCTGATGTCTGAGTTTGATGAAAAATTATCCCTTTACCAGGGGATCGCTCTCATCTCAATCCACGCTGATACCTGTGATTTCATTTCCGACGAGGCGAACGGGTTCAAGGTCGCCGCTGCTATTCATTCCGCGTATCCAGAAAAAGCCGCCCGCCTGACAGCGTGCATGTCTGACCGCTACGCTGCCACCACCGGGCTGAAATACCTTGCCAACGCCACGACGAATGACATGACCTATTACCACGCCTTCGATGAGATCACCACTGAAACCACTGCCGCCATCATCGAAACCGGTTTTCTCAACCTGAACCGTCAGATCCTCACGGAGAAACCGGACGTCATCGCCCAGGGAATCGTGGATGGGCTGATGTGTTTCATCCGAAATGAGACCGTAACCTCAACTCAACCAGTGCCATGAACGAAATAATCTTTGCAGAGTACAAGCGCTATATCGAGAATGCCAGGGCGGCTCTGCAAAGACGCGATTATCCAGAGGCGAAAAAATGGGCGCTGATCGCGTCCAAGTTCGCCCCGGAGTACGAAGAATCCTGGCTGGTGTTGGCTGCGCTATCCAAACCCGCTGAAAGCATCGCCTACCTGCAGCAAGCGCTGAGCATCAACCCCACCAGCGAACGCGCCGCCAGGGGCATGCAGTGGGCGCTGGACCGTCTCGCCCAAACACCCATCCCTGAGGAACGAGTTAGACCTGTCTCCTCGATCGAAGACACCCGGCCAATTCGACGCCAGCCAGCCCCGGCGGTTGTACCTGCCGAATCTCCGACCCCGGTTACCCCGCCTCCCGCCGCTTCTACCGTTAGCGAGACAGCCTCGACCGTGCCTGTTGCGCCGACAAGCACCGCGCCAACCCCGCAGCCGCCTGGACCCAGGAAGAAGCGCCGTCACATTTTGGAGATCATCCTGGCCATCCTGCTGTTCATCATCGGAGCGATCATCCTCTGGCTCGCCATCCCCGGCTGGATCGCGATCGCGCGCAGTTCTGCTGCGCCCATCCCGACCAACGCCCTGATCAAACCTACCCTCACCTACACGGCCACCGCCACAAATACGCCAACCCCAACATCGACCTTTACTCCCACGGCTACATTCACCCCGACGGTCACGAACACACCTGTTCCTACCGAGACTCCCTACCCGACGGATACCGAGATCCCCTATCCTACAGAAACTCCCTGGGAGTTTTCGCTCGACGGGCGTTGGATCGAGGTGAACCTTAGTGAACAGATGCTGTACGCCCATGACGGAGACGAGCTGGTGGATTCCTTCGTTGTCTCCACCGGCACAGCCTACTACCCCACGGTGACAGGCGAGTATAAGATTTACGCCAAATATACATCCTCCGATATGGCTGGACCCGGCTATTACCTGCCGGACGTGCCTTACACGATGTATTTCTACAAGGGATATGGCATCCATGGAACCTACTGGCATGACAACTTTGGCACGCCCATGAGCCACGGGTGCGTCAACATGCGCACCAGCGAAGCGGAATGGCTCTTCGATTGGTCATCCATAGGCACACCGGTGGTCGTGCACTATTAACCATGACAAACGCGAACGTGAACCAGGGATTATCGAGACGGGAATTTCTCAGGCTGGGCAGCGCCTCGCTGCTCTCTTTGTTCGCTATTTCTCCCGCCACTTACGCCTATGCGAAGTCAGTTTCCCTCCAGGCATCAACCTCCAGGCTGGGCCGGATCGTTTCGAACAATATCGACATGTATGATTCTCCGTCCCTGGATGGAAAACTGGTTCGCACGCTCTGGAAAGACCTGGTGATGGAGATCACCAGCGAAGTAACCGGGGGCGAAGAACCCGCTCACAACCGGGTGTGGTACCAGTTGGATGGTCAGGGATACGTCCATTCTGGTCATGTCCAGCCTGTCCACATCGATCTCAATGAGCTTAACCAGGATATCCCCGCTACTGGCGCGTTGGCAGAGGTTACTGTTCCATTTACAGATGCTGTCTGGAATCCCATCCTCAGGAAAATTGTCGCCACCCGCCTGTATTACTCCACCACCCACTGGATCACGGGGATACTCACCGATACCCAGGGCGAGACCTGGTACGAGCTGCTCGAGGATTTCTACCAGTATAAGTATTATGTTAAGCCATCCCACCTGCGTGTCGTCCAACCTGAAGAAGTGGCACCCCTTTCACCCGAAATACCCGTGGAAGATAAGCGTCTCGAGGTACATCTCAATGACCAGATCGTGCTGGCATTTGAAGGAGACAACCAGGTAAAGTCGATGCGTTGTTCCGGTGGCAGGCCGTTGTTCAATATCTACCTCACCCCCACTGGTTCCTTTACGACCGATTACAAACGCCCGTCGCGTCACATGATCAGCGGAAGCCCGGCGTCCGGCTACGGGTACGACCTGCCAGGCGTACCGTGGGTCTCGTATTTCACCGAAAAGGGCATTTCATTCCATGGCACCTTCTGGCACAATGACTTTGGTCTCCCCCGCAGCCATGGCTGCATCAACCTGCCGTCTGAAGACGCCAAATGGGTTTACCGCTGGACCCTGCCGGTAGTCCCCTTCGAAGAACAAAAGATCAATAAACCAAAAGGCACCCGGGTCGAAATCACGCTGTAAAAACCCGCCCCGCTTTCGCCGCGATCCACCTTATTGGTGGATTGCTTTATAATAAATGTGGAGATACATATGGCAGAACCTCTTTTTAAAGGTCTTGTAAGTGACGAACTTAATCAACCCGTGGCTACCGCCGTGATCGGCGATGAGCCTTGTTATGTTGTGAACGATCAGGGTTTTCTGAGGCACATTCCCTCCAAACCCATTGACCTTGAGATCCTGCAATCATTCGGCGAGCAGGTCGAAGGCAACGAGGGGCTGATCGCGGAACAGGCGACCAAAATGCTGGGGCAGGATGACCTGTTCACCAAAGCGATCATTGAAAGCCAGTTGAAGAATATCGAAAAACAGTACGAGTTGATCCTCAATACCGGTCTCCCGGAGGATACCCGTCTTTACCTGGGGATGATGGGTTTTAAGGTGATCATCGATATCCACGGCAACATCATTAAGATCGAGCACCCCTCTGCGCCCGCGGGCGGCGAAGGTGAAGGCGAATAAGCACCTGGATGTTTACCGAACGGAGCAGTGATGGCTTCTGACTACATCATAACGGTTACCGAGTCCAGCTTCGAATACGACGTGATCGCGTATTCGCAGAACATCCCCGTTGTGGTCGATTTCTGGGCGGAATGGTGCCGGCCTTGCCGCTTTTTGACCCCTTTCCTTGAAAAACTGGTTGAGGAATTCCAGGGCGAATTCAGGCTCGCCAAGGTGGACGTCGACGCGAACCCCAACCTTGCACTCCGCTTCAGCGTTCATTCAATTCCCACCGTGATCGCTTTCAGCCAGGGGAAGAGAGTATCCGATTTTACCGGGCTCATCCCCGAACCGAAGATGCGCGAGTTCCTGCTGCGCATCCTCCCGCCGCGCCCATCGGACCTGCTGGCGCAAAAAGGTAAAAGCCTGCTCGCGGATGGAGATGTCTCAGGCGCGGAGGAGGCGTTTCGCAAGGGGCTTGAGCTCGACCCTGCCCACCCGTTGAGCCTGCTCGGTTCGATCAAAGTAGATTTGCTGTTGGGCAGGTCATCTCAGGCCATGCACACGTTCAGGAACTTCCCCGCCTGCCCCGAATACAACGAAGCCGAAGAATTACTCCCCCTGATCAAGGTCATGCAGGAATTCCACGATCGCAGCCTGCCCGCGGAGACTGACCTGGATGCCGCCTTCGAAAACGCCATCCGGTTGGCAGCGCGGGGCAACACCCTGGCTGCCATTGACGGTTTGCTGGATATCCTGCGCCAGGATAAGCGCTACCGTAAAGACCGCGCCCGGAACGTCCTGCTGGGGTTGTTCGAGCTGCTCGACCAGGAAGCCGAACAAACCCGCCAGTACCGGGCGGAACTCGCATCAATACTCTTTTAAATAAACCACCGCCCTGTTTGACAGGGCGGTGGTGTTTTCAACCAAATCCAGCTATTTTTCAAGCACCAGTTCGCCCCAGGTCGTCGGGTCAAGAAAATTCCTATACTGCGCGGTGGAGATCATCGTCTGCTGCAGATTTTCCGCGGGTTTGTCATTGTCATTCACTGATACCGCGAACCCGATGCGCAGCCCTTTTTCGGGCGTGATCCCCAGCAACGACCACGGGATTCCAACTTCCACCCGGTAGATCGGATTGCTCTCAAATAAGGAAGCTACCAGCACTTTGGTTTGGGTTCCCTTGCTCCCTGTCGGGTACCAGAAGTACACCTCCGGTTTGATCCCCTTATCCGGGTTGCCGGGAGAAATGCCGATCTGATAATCATCTTTCGTCAGTTCTGAACTGGAGAAGTCGCCCGCCAGGTCAGCGTCGATGAGGACCTCCACCGAATCGCCCTGGTACATCATCTCACCGCTGCGGTTCTGCGCAAAGACATCGTCGGTCACCTTGACCGAGATATAAAGATACTTGTTGTCCCACCCCGCCGCAAATGCCCCTTCCAGGTCCTCCATGCCTGTCCAGTTCTTGGGCTGGAAAACCACGTACGGGATGGCATATTTGTAGGTATCCTCCACCCATTCCGCGTAGGTGCCGTCCATGACCGGCGTGGTGTCGAGGTATGCCGCTTTCATCAGCGTGCCGCCGCGTTGCTTGACCCCCGGCGTGTTCGTACGGGTGGGCGTGAGCTGTGTCGGCAGCAGGATGGTCGGCTGGCTGGTAAACGTGGGGATGGGCGTATTGGTAACCACGGTTGACGTCGGGTTCAACGCTGCTGTGGGTGATACTTCTGCGCCGGGCTGCGCCGGGGTGATGGTCGGAGGAATGTTAAAACTGGTGTCAAAAAAGGCCGTCAACGTCATGTTGGGTGTGCCCTCCGGCGGGGTCTGCGGCTGGATCAGCGGCAGATTGCACGAGACCAGCAAACCGTGTACAACCACCAGGATCGATAAACTTATCAAACGTTTTTTCATAAAACCTCCAGGGCATTTAGTAAAACAAGGCACGGTATCCATCGCCGATTATGGCGTTAAGCGTTGCAATAATCATACGAATCTCATTCGCACGGCAATATGCGTCCCACCCTTTAGACGCTGCCCGGGAGAAATCGTTCCATCAAGCCTGTTTCATTAGTATCTGGATCAATATAATACATACAATGGAAAATAAACGAACACTCTCCCCGATTCTGCAAATAATCATCCTCACAATTGGCTCCCTGCTTTCGATGCTTCTGACCATCGTGATCTATGGGCTTACTTATAACTTCCTCGAACGGCTGTTCTTCCCGGGGAATCCCCAGGCGTTTCCCGCTGGCATCTTCAGACCGTCTTTCGCGGTGGTACTCGTGGTGTTATTCCTGCTGGTGTTACGCACGAAGTTAAAGGACATCGTGAAAGCAATCGCGATGACCGGCCCGTTGGCAGCGGTCATCATCACCATCGGTTTCATTTTCTATCAGAACACCGCCGTGTCCGTCATCGCGATGCTCGTTGCGGCAGCCGTGTGCGGGGCGCTGCTGTATCTAAGAAAGAGAGTGTGGTTTTATTATTACGCCGGCGCGATCGCATCCGCGGTCGCCATTATTTACGCTTTCCCACGGGGCGGGTAAATTAAGAGAGTTTTTTTATATACCAGTAGGTTGGAATTTGACCTTTGGAACTGCCTGAAGGCGGTTGAACAATAACACCACCGTCTCCGCTCGCATGGAGTGATAAAACTGAGGTTGTGCGAATACGCGGATCCCTCGGCTGGGAAACTCACACTCTAATGCAAATCAATCTAGATCGATTTTGTTCAAGCATATACCTGGAAGTCATACCATCCTGAGGAGACTCCTGGTTATTCCCACACCTGTCTCAGTTCAATTTGCCCTTCGCCATTCCCCATGGGATCGGGAACTCTTCGTGCCCACTCGATTGCTTCTTCTTTAGTTTTAACATCAATCAAAAAGAATCCTGCTACAACATCCCGGGTCGGTTCAAATGGACCATAACTTAAAATTGGCTCTTCACCAGGTTCAACGTGAGAAAAACGAATTCCCTCAGAACTGGGATGAAGTCCTTTCGCCATCACTCGTACACCTGAATCTAATAAATCTTGATTATATTTATCCATCAATGCTTCTAAAAATGGCTGGCTAATATTCGGACCTTCTGAATTTTTTGATGCTTTAACGATCATCATAAATAACATCTGGCTAATCTTCCTTCCTGGTCATCAATACTACAGTCTCCACATGAAATGTCTGTGGAAAGAGGTCAAAGGGCTGGATTTCATCGAGTTGAAAGTCTTTGCCAAAATAAACAGATCTTGCATCTTAACTATCTAATCTCTTGCTCATGATTTTGGGAATATGCCTGTATCTCATACCACATGCCGTAATGAACCGGTTTTGCTTGATGGCTAAGCACCCAAATTTAAAAATAACCCCCAAAATATTGTCTTAACCTAATGCAAAATTGTTCATCGCGAATTAGTAAAAACTTAAAGAAAGAAACGGCCCGCATACAGATGGAAGTAATCAGTCCTTGCGTGTTAGGCTTTTCTAATTAGAATAATCAAATATCAATGGTAATCACCAAATTCTAATTGTATCGGATAACCTCTTACGTCAGGGTCGTTTGAAATAGTATTCCTGTCTATACTTGTCAATTTCACGGAAATATCGATCAGTTGTCCAACAGAAGAAATTCCTCCAATTTTTTCAAATTCATCCTCAGTCAACCAAATATTAATTTCCAACGGAAAAGATAATCCCATACCTTTCGCCATAACATCAGGTTCAATAATGACCAGTGCGTTAGTTCCATCTGAGGGTTCCATAGCTTGGTCAATTATGCCGGTCACCCTATAATAATTTCCAACAAATTGAGCATCTGAATCTGGCGAGTTAGTACTGTTAATTGAATTCAAATCGAGAGGTTCGGCTAACAAATTATCCGTTTCCTCAGAGGTTTCGCTTGCTTCCGTTAATTCGGTGGCTTCCGGAGTCTCTGTTATTTCTATGGATTCCGTGATTTCCGGAGTCGCGGTTGTTTCCATCACTTGCTCCGTTTCTGTCGTGGGGAAAGTATGATAAGTTATTACAATTTTTGAGTCGTACGGGAATTTGCTACTCGCGTAAAAGTCGGTATCTCCATTTATTGAAACTTTTTCAACTTCACCATCTTTTGTCAGCCATC
>CAYYBP010000026.1:0-20088 GCA_964470275.1 uncultured Anaerolinea sp.
CAAAGCCCGCGACCTGCGCAGGGGCAACACATTGGAGAAAACCTTTTCCTCTGGTGAGCGAATTAAAGATGTAAGGCTTGATTTTCACAATGTTCAATATCTATACAACGATGGCGAGTTGTATCATTTTATGGACCTCGAAACCTATGAACAACCTGCGGTATCGTCTTCAACGATCGGAGATTACGCGGGGTATTTGAAACCCGAAATGGAAGTCAAGCTGACTTTCTTCGAAAGCGAACCTATCGATATTGAATTGCCGACGACCGTTGACCTGGCAGTGACATACGCTGAACCCGCAGTAAAAGGTGACACTGCCACAGGAGTTACCAAGAAGGTGACCACTGAAACAGGCTGCGAAGTTTCTGTTCCGTATTTCGTCCAGACCGGCGATGTCATCCGTGTTGATACCCGCACCGGTGAATACGTAACCAGGGTCTAATTCTTCTGCTCCAGTCTCCTCATCACGGATTATTGGTATTGAGGGCTCATGCGCACACCTGCAGGAAACGAATGTCCTTATTTCTATGGCGACTATTACCGGGGAAAAAATGTTGAAGAATGCCGCCTGATCGGCAAGCAAGCGCCGCCCAATCATTGGACCCCGGATCTTTGCGCGTCCTGCCCGGTTCCTTCGATCAGAATTTCAAACGCCTGTGAATATATGCAGCTCAAATTACAGATCAAACGCCGGTTGGGGTTTCTTAAGCGTTATGTAACCTGCTCTGCTTACTGCACGCGGTCGCATTCCGAAGTGAAAGAACCCCGTGTCGGATGTGGTTTGTGCCATCCTTTGGAATTTACAGTCAAAAATTAAGCCAAATTCTCGTTTATTAGAAATCTGTTAATTCGCTTTGGATAAAATACCGTTACACGTAAGGATTGGTATAATCCACATGCCTTTACTTGACTAATGGAGGGTTTAGTGAAACCTAGAAGTTCATCGTACGTCGTTTATCTGCTGCTTTTTATTTCGATCATCGTGCTCGTGGTTTTTGGCTTTAATAACGCCAACTCCACGGATAATACCCTGTCTATCAACCAGGTAGCTGATGAGATCAAAAAGGGCAACGTAGAAAGTATTACCGAAGAAGAAAATAAGCTGACCATCAAACTCACATCAGGCAGCGAGAAGCTTTCGACGAAAGAAGCTGATGCCTCCCTGCTCGACCAGTTAACCGCCCTGGGTGTCACACCAGAAGACCTAAATCCCGACAATGGCATTAAGGTGGTGATTAAACCTCCCAGCGCGCTATCTGGCGTCCTGAACGCTTTGTTTTACATCCTTCCCTTCCTTCTGCTTGGCGGCGCTTTCTTTTTCATCTTTCGCCAGGCGCAGGGCAGCAACAATGCCGCCATGTCGTTCGGCAAGTCCAGGGCAAGGATGTTCACTGGCGATCACCCGACTGTAACATTTGCAGACGTAGCTGGAGTCGACGAATCTAAGGAGGAGCTCAGGGAGGTTGTGGAATTCCTGCGCGAGCCGCAAAAATTTGTGGCGCTTGGCGCCAGAATTCCTAAGGGCGTACTGCTGGTTGGTCCTCCAGGAACAGGCAAGACTCTCATGGCAAAAGCTGTTTCAGGCGAAGCCGGCGTTCCCTTCTTCTCGATCTCCGGCTCAGAATTTGTGGAAATGTTTGTCGGTGTGGGCGCGAGCCGCGTGCGCGACCTGTTCGACCAGGCGAAAAAGAATTCCCCCTGTATCGTTTTTGTCGATGAGATCGACGCGGTTGGGCGACAACGCGGCGCTGGTCTTGGCGGTTCTCACGACGAACGCGAACAGACCCTCAACCAGATGCTCGTTGAAATGGACGGTTTCGACACGGATACCAATATCATCATCATGGCAGCCACCAACCGCCCGGATATTCTCGATCCGGCTCTGTTGCGCCCGGGGCGTTTTGACCGGCGCGTGATGCTTGACCGCCCGGATGTTCGCGGTCGCGAAGCCATCTTGAAAGTTCATATCAAAGGTAAACCGATCGATCCAGATGTTGACCTTGTGGTACTCAGCAAGTCAACCCCCGGTTTTGTGGGCGCAGACATCGAAAACCTCGTCAACGAAGCCGCCATCCTGGCAGCACGCCGCAATAAGAAAAGCGTTGGGCAAAGTGAATTTGAAGAAGCTATCGAGCGCGTCATTGCTGGACCAGAGAGAAAGAGCCGGCTTATCAGCAAAGAGGAAAAGAATATCGTCGCCTATCATGAAGCCGGGCACGCGGTTGTGATGAACGTCATACCCGAAGCCGATCCTGTACAAAAGGTTTCGATCATCGCCCGTGGAATGGCTGCCGGCTACACGATTGCCCTCCCGGTGGACGATCAGACTCTTATGTCCCGCAAAAAACTCATGGCTGAAATGATCGGCCTTCTGGGTGGGCGGGCAGCCGAAGAACTCGTATTCGACGATATTACCTCAGGCGCTTCCAATGACATCGAGCGTGTCACCAAGTTAGCCCGCAACATGGTCACCCGTCTCGGTATGAGCGACGAACTGGGTCCCATGGTCTACGGACAAAAAGAGGAATTGATCTTCCTGGGTCGTGAAATCTCCGAGCAACGCGATTATTCAGAATCTATTGCCGAGAAGATCGATAAAGAAGTACGCATTATGGTCAATGACGCGTACACCCAGGCAAAATCGATTCTCTCCACCTACCGCCAGCAACTGGAATCTGTAGCGCAAAAACTGCTGGAGGTCGAGACGCTTTCGCGTGAAGACTTCGAAAAGATCTTTCCTCCTCCTGTCGAGAAGCGCTCAGGAACACCACTGATTAACAATAACTAGACAATCAGGGAGCCTGCGCTCCCTGATTTTTTTTATATCAATGACTGCCGGCGAATGAGCTCCCTTCTGAGGATCTTGCCAACCGCAGATCGTGGTAGCGATGCGCATTCTTCATATTCCCGGGGGATTTTGAAGTCCGCCAATTTTCCATAGCAAAATGCTTGAATACCTTCAAGAGAGATTTGCGTGTCTTTGTCTTTGACGATCCAGACCTTTACTCGCTCGCCCGTCTTTGGGTCAGGTACGCCGGCTACAGCACACTCCACGACCCCTGGCATGGCGGCAATGATATTTTCCACTTCTACCGGCCAAACCTGCAGCCCATGCACTTTGATGAGATCTTTGATTCTACCGACTACATAAAAATATCCGTCAGAATCCATCCGTACGACATCGCCGGTATGCAGCCAGCCGTCTCTCAGGACAAGATCGGTCTCATCCTTTTGGTTGTGGTAACCAATCATCACCTGCGGTCCGCGGATCAATAATTCACCTGGTTCCCCAATAGCTACTTCACCATGCGTCTGTATGTCGATTACGCGACAATCCACATCCGGAAGCGGCAGCCCGATCGAGCCGGTGCGTTTTTCGCCCAGGATCGGGTTGCAGTGTGTCGCGGTCGGCGCTTCAGACAATCCGTAGCCTTCTACCAGGTACCCGCCGGTAAATCTTTCAAACTTTTCCTGGGTGTCTCTTCCAAGCGGAGCTGAGCCTGAGATGCAGGCTTTAATTGAGGTCAGGTCTAGATCTCCAGCCATGACACTTGGGTGATTGACGATCATGCTAAAAATCGTTGGCACCGCCGGGAAATAACTCACCGGGTGTTCCCGCAGCATTTGTAGAATGTCATTCACATTTCTTGGATTTTTTACGATCACTATTGTGGCGCCGGTTGCCACCCCCAACAACAGACCCAGAACCTGCCCGTAAACATGATACAACGGTATGGTGATCAAATAGGTTTCATTGCCATCTTCAAGGCTCACCAGCCAGTTGCGGAACTGAGTGACGTTTGCCACCAGGTTGCGGTGCGATCCTACCGCGGCTTTAGGTGTTCCAGTCGTTCCTCCGCTAAACTGTAGAACGGCCGCCTGTGATGATTCGATCTTGGGTAACTGCACATCCTCCGTTTGGTCACCAACAAGATCTTTGTAGCTGTGAAAGGTCAACTTCGCCGTAAGCGGAAGCTCACCACACACGATCAGTTCTTGTATCAGGTCACGCTCGTCCTCGCCGTTGAATTTCTGCGATAAATCGCAATTTGTAATGAGAACCCTAATCCCGGTGATCGCGATCTGCTGCTTCAGTTCTCCTGCGGTCAGCCCGGGGTTCAGCGCAACTACGATCCCTCCCGCGCGCAGTACAGCGAAGAATGAGATCACAAATTCCACAGAATTTGGCAGGCAGATGCCAACCCGATCTCCGGATCTGATCCCCAACCTCAGCATGCTGACCGCCATGTTGCGCGCTTTATTGTCGATTTCACCGAAATTCACCCGTTGATCCCCATAAATGACCGCGACACGGTCCGGGTTTCGGCTGGATTGCAGCGCTAGAAAATCGTGAACACACACATCAGGATAAACCAAAGAATGGGCCACACCCGCATCGTAATGCTCCAACCAGGGTTTCATTTTATTCACCCAAAACAAGGTCAGATATGACCTTTTCCAGCGGATCCGGGTCTGCTTCATACCACCTGATCATCGCGTCGGTCGGTTTAAACCAGTTCGCCTGCCTTCTGACCAGGTTGCGGGTCCTTTTTTTCATCAACATTATTGCATCATCTATTGAAATCTCACCGGACAAATACCGGCTCACCTCCTGGTATCCGATTGCGGACATGGAAGGTAAAGTCGTTGGGTACCCGGAATCGAGCAATGCCCGCACCTCTTCAACCAGGCCGCGATCGAACATTTCTTCAATTCTCTGGTCCAACCGTGGATACAAAACCTCCCGAGGAAGTGTTAACCCGATCACGTGGTATGCATAAGCGGGGCTGGTTTTTGTGCGCAGCTCTGAGAATCTTCTCCCGGTCGATAGGATCACCTCCAGCGCACGGATTGTCCTGCGGATGTTCGATGGGTCGATCATCCGCGCCGCCTCGGGATCCAGCAGTGATAATCTATCGTGCAGCGCGATTCCACCAATTTCCGTGGACCACGCTTCCAGACTCTGCCTCAATTGAGGATTGGGCACCAGTTCCGGGATCTGCCACCCCTCGGTCAATGCCCGAAAATACTGCCCGCTTCCGCCAACAACGATAACATTTCTGCCCCGGCCGTGAATTTCACCGATCAATGCCATCGTGCTGTCGATGAAATTGGCCAGCGACCAGGTCTCATCCGGGTTAGCCACATTCACCAGGTGGTGAGGAACAGCATTCATCTCTTCGTTACCAGGCTTTGCTGTGCCGATGTCCATACCGCGGTACAAGTAGCGCGAATCCGCGGAAATGATTTCGCCATCGATCCGCTTTGCCAGCCGGATCGCCAGGTCCGTTTTTCCGGCGCCTGTCGGCCCAACGATCAAAACCACTTTTCCCTTCAGTTTATTCATGTACATCTTTGTACCATTGAATATCTATGATGCCTGTGGCTGGAGTTCCCACGATCGCGATCACGTCAAAGCGCCAGTCTGCGTCATGATCTTCGCCTTTTTCAAGGAAACAGCTCGCAGCGGCTTCCATGTGTTCCAGCTTTTCATCTGACACGGCTTCTTCAGGGTAGCTATGACGGGTATTTTTGCGTGTCTTCACTTCCACAAAAACCAGCTCGTCATCCTTCAGCATGACAAGGTCAATTTCTCCATCCAGGCAGCGGAAATTTCTCTCCAGACACTGGTAACCCTGGCCGGTGAGATACTCCAGTGCGGCTTGTTCCCCCCATTTTCCCAGCGCAATGCGTGCACTTTTCTTCTGATTCACGTGTTTTGCACTCTGCTCGATTTCATGCCTGTCATTCTACACTAATTAGCGTCGGTGAAACAGGCAGGTTCATGGCGCGTTATCGCTCAATAAAACCTGATAAAATGGATCAACTACAGGAGCACATGTGACGACGGCGGAGATCATCTCGATTGGAACAGAATTACTGCTGGGTGAGATCCAGGATACCAACACCAGGTACATGGCGCTCAGGCTGCGAGAGATGGGCATCGACCTGTACCGCGTAACGATCGTTGGCGACAACGCCATGCGCATCGCCGACGCGATCCGTGAAAGCCTCGCCCGCGCGGACATCGTCATCACCACCGGCGGGCTGGGCCCTACCGTGGACGATCCCACCCGTAGCGCTGTTGCCCTGGCATTCAATGTTGACGTGGTTTTTCATTCGGAATTGTGGGATCAGATTCGATCCCGCTTCATCAACCGCGGCTATCACCCTTCTGAAAATAACAAAAAACAGGCATTTCTGCCTGAGAGCGCAATTGCGATTGAAAACCCCGTCGGCACCGCTCCGGCTTTTTACATCGAGCGCGCGAATAAGATAGTCATCTCATTACCGGGTGTACCTGCCGAAATGGAAACCATTTTCTCCAAAAGCCTTGCCCCGCTTGTGCAACAATTCTTTCACCTGAATGAAATCATCAAAACTCGTGTCCTGCATACCATCGGGATTGGTGAGTCTGCGTTGGATGCTCTGATCTCCGATCTCGAAACGGGCGGGAATCCAACCGTAGGATTATCCGCGCATCCCGCCAGTGTGGATATACGCATAACCGCTAAATCTCAATCCGAATCACAGGCGGAGAACATGATCACCGCCATAGAGATGGAGATCAGATCGCGGATTCCGGATGTGATATTTGGGCAGGATCAAGAGACCATCCAATCAATCCTTGCCGCTCTCGCTATCGAACGAGAGTATGCGGTGCAAATTCATTGGCATGCACCTCTTTCTATCGATCATTTCCCAAATGAAAGGATTCATTACGATGAGATCCAATTCATCAGGTCCCCGTTGCCTCTTAGCGCAGCCAACCTGAGTTTGCCGGATGAACGTACCATTCAACTCGGTGTGAACTTATACCAGGACGGCGATCAAACCGGGCTTGAGTTGATCAACACATCCATGACACCGCCAGTAACAAGGGAATTTCGCTTTCTGGGTCCGGTTGGGTTATTTCCAGCGTGGGCGCTCAACACGGTATACAATTACATATGGCTGCAGTTCAAATCAAGAAAACAGGAGAGCAAATGAAAAATGCTGACATGATCCTGCGCAATGCCGAAATCCTGACCATGGATCAGGATTTTCGCATCTTTAATCCGGGTGCGATTGTCATCCAGGGAACAAAGATCGAAGCGGTTGGAACGGAGAGTGAGATCCTGGCTGAATACATCGCAGATCAGGTCGTTGATTGCCGCGGCAAGATCCTCCTTCCCGGATTGATCAACGCCCATACGCATGTACCAATGACCCTCCTGCGTGGTCTGGCGGATGACCTCCGTCTCGACGTCTGGTTGATGGGCTACATGATGCCGGTGGAGCGCGAGTTTGTCTCACCGGATTTTGTGCGCCTCGGTACCAGGTTGGCGTGTGCTGAAATGATCCGCTCAGGGGTGACCTGTTTCGCGGATATGTATTATTTTGAAGAAGAGGTCGCCAAAGCGACAGCAGAAATCGGGATGCGTGCGTTATGTTCCCAAACCGTGCTCAAATTCACCACACCGGATGCCCAATTCTACGAAGAATCTCTCGAAATGTCCCGCGATTTCATCTCGCGCTGGAAGGGGCATGACCTGATCGTCCCATCAGTAGCACCGCACGCGCCTTACACCTGCACTAACGAGATTTTACGAGCCACGGCTGCCCTTGCCGTTGAATTTGATGTTCCCCTGCACACACACCTTGCCGAAACTGCGGTCGAGGTGGAAAACATGCGCAGTGAGAACCACATGCCAGTCATTCCGTACGTCAAGAAACAGAATCTTTTTGACGCGAAAGTGCTCGCAGCCCATTGTGTGCATGTGGATGACGGGGAAATCCATACCCTGCATAATAACAATGTAGGTGTTGCGCATAATCCATCCTCGAATATGAAACTCGCTTCCGGGGTCGCGCCCGTCAAACGCATGTTGGATGTGGGATTGAACGTGGGGATCGGAACGGATGGTCCTGCTTCCAACAACGACCTGGATATGTTTGAAGAAATGCGCCTCGCCTCATTCCTTCAGAAAGGCTTCAGCGGCGACCCCACCACTTTGCCTGCCCGGACCACGCTTCTCATGGCAACCCGGCTAGGCGCGCAAGCTATGCACATGGGTCACCTCACTGGCTCGCTCGAACACGGTAAATGCGCTGACCTCATCCTGTTAGACCTTGACCAGGTGCACAACAACCCGCGCTTCAGGCATGATCCAAACGGTGTCTACGGTCAGATCGTCTACGCGACCAAGGCAACCGATGTAAATGACGTGATGGTCAACGGTCGTTGGTTGATGCGTGATAAAAAGCTCCTCGGCTTGAATGAGGAAGAACTGCTTCAATATAGCCGGGAGTACGCGAAAAAGATCGACCAGTTCCTGATCAAGAGAGAATCTTCCGTGCTTTCCAAGTTGGTGGCGATCGGCGGAACTTCTGAAGAAGAAAGTTTTGAGATCCAGTTGAAAGTGCGCATCAGCGATCCCAAGATCCAGATTCAGAAATTGCTTGATTCGTCGCTTGAAATTATTCGAAAAAGGCATTACCGCGAATTCGACCTGTACTTTTTCTTCAAGGACCTGGAACAGGGTATTTTGCGCTATCGTGAGGATGAATTTCTCGATGAAATGGGTAAAATTGAACAGGTTCGCTCCCGCCTGACCCTGATCGGCCCGACCAGCGAGGATAAATTTGAGCAGGAAGTGCTTCTTTCCCGCAGCCGGTACCTGGCGCCAGCCACGCAAAGCCCGCGATTCTACCGCGAATACTTCAAGCCGGATTTCGAGAAGACCATCGAAAAGGACCGAGTTCGGTACCTTGTACGTTATAAAGACGTCGAATTTTTCATCAATTTTGACACCATCGAGAAACCCCGCCTGGGAATTTTTATGGAAATTAAGAGCCGAACATGGAGCCGCCAGGATGCCGAGATGAAAAGCAAGCTTGTGACTGAGCTGATCACCTTTCTTGAGGCTGACTTGAACGAGGCGACCTCAGAAGATTACCTGGAAATGCTGCATTAATGGGAAATCCGTGCTGAGTAACTGGAAGAGGCAGCCATGAACGTTCTTTTTATTTCCTCTGAGGCTGACCCCCTGGTTAAAGTTGGAGGCCTGGGGGACGTGGGAGGGTCTTTACCTGTCGCCTTACACGCCTTGAGAACTGAAAACACCTGTTACTCCTCTCTTGATATCCGCATCGCAATTCCATATTACCCGAAGATAAAGAACCAGGATATTCCTATCCATCCGGTCGCCTCCTTCAAAATTGAAACCACAAAGCTGCCTATCTTAGTCCAGGTTTACGAAACCAGTCTTTCTGGGGTGATCACGTATCTCATTTCTGGTGAACCGATCGACCGTACAGAACTCGTCTATGGTATGGATTTCAAATCAGATGCTGAAAAATTCGTATTCTTTTCGCTTGCCTGTCTTAAACTTCCTCAAGCGCTGAACTGGCCCATCGATATTCTGCATGCCAATGATTGGCACACCGCGGTGGCACTGCACAAGCTAAAAACGCGTAAAGACAGGCCCGCCGAATTAAAGAAAACAAAATCCATCCTGTCACTGCACAACCTTCCGTTTATGGGTACCGGTTCCGAAGAAGCGCTGAAGCAATATAAAATCCGCCCATCCACCAACCAGGATCTCCCCCGCTGGGGGAAAACGCTGCCCCTCCCGATGGGATTGGCGGCAGCCGATAAGATTATCGCCGTCTCGCCGACCTACGCACGCGAGATTCTTACCCCGCAATATGGCTGCGACTTGCAGGGTTTTCTGAAGACCCGTGAAGAATCCCTCATGGGGATACTCAACGGCATTGACACCCGGGTATGGGACCCTTCCACGGATTCTGAAATTCCGTCCAATTTCAACCTAGAGACGATCGTCAACAAACGGCACAACACGACAGCCTTGCGGAAAGAGTTCAGCCTTCCGCTCAAGAAAAACCTTCCCCTGCTTGTTCTCATCAGCCGCCTGGACCAGCAAAAAGGGGTCGACATCCTGGTAGAAGCGCTGCACTTGATCAAAGATCAGCCATGGCAGGCGATCCTGCTGGGCACAGGAAACAAGATCCTTGAACAGGCGTGCATGGACCTGCAGACAGCCTTGCCGGATAAGGTGCGGACAGCGATTGCATTTGATGCCCGGTTGTCACATCGCATGTACGCCGGTGCCGATATGCTGATGATGCCTTCCCGTTACGAGCCCTGCGGGTTATCCCAAATGATCGCCATGCGCTACGGGTGCCTGCCGGTTGCCCGCGCCACGGGTGGTCTGGTAGATTCGATAACCGATTCTCCTGATCCTGCAATCGCGACCGGGGTCCTCTTCGAGGAAGCGACCCCCGCAGCCTGCAGCGAAGCAATACTGAGAACAATAGATACTTTCCACGATGGAAGAATGTGGCGGCGGATGCAGCAAAACGCGATGGCGCAGGATTTTTCATGGCAAAACTCCGCGATTCAGTATTACGCGACTTACCAGGCTTTATCAACTTCACATATGAGGTCAGAATGATCAATACTCGCAGATCTGGCATTTTGCTTCACCCCACGAGTTTTCCAGGCCCGGATGGCATCGGCGATCTTGGACCGGAATGCTTCCGCTGGCTGGATTTCCTGCACGACAGCGGCTGCCAGCTATGGCAGATCCTGCCTTTAGGACCGACCGGTTACGGCGATTCACCATACCAATGTTTCAGCGCCTTCGCCGGCAATCCATACCTGATCTCTCCCACCCTGCTGCTTGAAAATAACCTGCTTACCCGCGATGATTTCCTCGACCGTCCTGAGTTTCCCGACGATCACGTAGAGTTTGGCTCAGCCATAGAGTGGAAAATCACCATCCTGGACCGGGCTTACAACCGGTTTAGAAAATCAAGGTCAAAGAAATTGATCAATGCCTACCATGAGTTCTGTCAGACCCAGGCCAAATGGCTTGAGGATTTTGCCCTGTTCATGGCGATCAAAGAGATCCATGGTGGCGGATCGTGGGACAACTGGCCTCTTGAACTTCGCACTAGAGATCACGCTGCGCTGGCGGAATTCGCATCCTCTCACTCAAAAGAAATTGAAAAACACAAAGTGCGGCAGTTCTTCTTCTTTACCCAATGGTCCGATGTAAAAGCCTACGCGAAAGACAAAGGAATTCATATTATCGGCGATATTCCTATTTTTATCGCTTACGACAGCGCAGACGCCTGGTCTCATCCGGAATTGTTCTACCTCAAAAAAAGCGGCAGACCAACAGTAGTTGCCGGCGTACCGCCTGATTATTTCTCCCCCACTGGCCAGCTCTGGGGCAACCCGTTATACCGGTGGAGCGTGCACAAGGCGCAGGGCTATTCCTGGTGGCTTGACCGCATTGCCGCTGTGCTCAACATGGTCGATTTTGTCCGCCTTGACCATTTCAGGGGTTTCGCTGCTTATTGGGAAATACCTGCCCGCATGCCAACCGCAGAGATCGGCCGCTGGGTCAAAGCTCCGGGAAAGAGCCTGCTTTCCGCGATCCAAAAACGATTCCCGGACCTGCCGATTATTGCTGAAGACCTGGGGCTGATCACGCCTGATGTAGTGGATCTGCGGGACAGCTACCAACTTCCAGGGATGAAAATATTCCAATTTGCCTTCTCGTCCACCCCAGCGGATCCCTTTCTGCCGCATAACTATCCACAAAATTGCGTGGCATATACCGGTACGCACGACAACGACACGTCGGTCGGCTGGTACGATAGCGCGCCTGAGCCGGAACGTGACTTTTGCCGCCGCTACCTGGCCAGCTCTGGGATCGAGATCGCCTGGGATATGATTCGTGAATTGTGGAAATCTCCCGCCATGTTCACTTTAAGTACATTGCAGGATTTCCTTGGACTGGGCACGGAATCCAGAATGAATTTCCCGGGGAAACCATACGGGAATTGGAGCTGGCGCTATTCTGCCGCTGACCTCAACGTGGAGCTTTGTGACAGGATCAAGGAACTGAATTACCTGTTCAGCCGCTGACAGGAGGCTTTAAGCAGCTCGTCCGTTCCGGCGTATTTGCGCCAGCTGCGTGGAAACGATGATGCCCGTCAGGATCAGGATTCCCCCAAACATCTCGGCGGTAGTTGGGGCTTCCTTCAGGAAAAGGTAAGCCAGCAGCACGGTCCCGATCGGCTCTCCAAGCAGTGCGATCGAAACATATGAAGCGGGCAGATACTTCAGCGCCCAATTGAACGCGGAATGACCGATGACCTGCGGAATGAGCGCCAGCACGATGATCCATAAGTAGGAAAAACTCGAGTATCCGCTTATCCTCGCTCCGCTGATGGCAACCATCAGGCACAGGATCAATGCCGCAATCCCGTAGACGCTAAACGTGTACACGGGCAGAGACACTGCATTTCTAACACGTCGTCCGGCCATCAGGTACCCGGCAGAAAAGAAAGCTCCTGCCAATGCCAGGATGTTACCAAGCAGATAATTTCGGTTTAACAGATCCCCCAAACCACGGCAAGATAAAGAATGGTCGATGATCTCACAGCTGCTGCTTACACCGACGATAAAACTGCCGCAAACGGAGATGACCAGACCGATTACAACACGCGTCGTGATCTTTTCCTTCAGCAGCAACGGGGAAAATAATGCCACCCACAATGGAGCGGTCGTGACCAACACAACTGAACTGGCCACGGATGTGTATTCGAGCGATGTGATCCACGTGGCAAAGTGGAATCCCAGCAAACTACCGGCGAGAGCGAGAATCAGCCAGTCAGACCTCGAAATCTGCTTGAACTCCCCTGCTCCTTTCTTGAGCGCGAACGGCGCGAGCACCAGGGTGGCGATGGTGAGCCTGCCGGCAGCGATAACAATCGACGGGACTTCAACCTGCGCAAAGCGGATAAACAATGAAGCTGTTGAAACTGCCAGAATCCCCAGGAACAACCCGATTATTGGAGTAAATCTTCTCTCAGTGGTTTCGTCTTTGGAGCCCATCATCATCCTGTGTGTTTACCGGCAATTCGCTTGACAAACATGGCTGGTGTGGCTATCATTTTAACTGATAAACTCACACTAAATAACATTTGGAGGGAAAAATGCCGTTTGAACTGCTGCCTTTGCCGTACGCTTACGATGCCCTGGAACCGGTTATTGATGCGCGAACAGTGGAAATTCACTATTCCAAGCATCATGCGACCTATCTCAAAAATCTCAACGCAGCCCTCGAGAAATATCCGCAATTTTTCGATCTCCCGTTGAAAAAGGTCCTTTCTGACCTGGAGGCCATCCCCGAGGATATCCGCACCGCGGTGAGGAACAATGGCGGCGGTGTCTACAACCACAATATCTATTGGGGGTCGCTTGCCCCCAGCCAGAGCGGCCAACCGCATGGCGAGCTGGCCGAGGCGATCGCCAGCGAATTTAACGGATTTGACAATTTCAAGACAGAATTCGAAAAAACTGGCTTAACCCGTTTCGGCAGCGGATACGCCTGGCTGAGCGCGAATGAAGACGGCAGACTCGTCATCCATTCCACTGCCAACCAGGATTCCCCGCTCCAGCAAAAATGGACCCCGATCCTGGTCGTGGATGTTTGGGAGCACGCGTACTACCTCAAATATCAAAACCGGCGCGCGGAGTACCTGTCCAGCTTCTGGACCATTGTCGACTGGAATTCCGCCGAAAAACGGTTTCTTGCGATAAAATAATACTATTCACTAAACAAAACGGAGGATATCTATGGCACGAGTAATTACCAGTTTGTGTTTGCGCGATGGCGGCTGCGCAACAGTCTGCCCGGTGGAGTGCATTGTTCCCGGTAAACCTGAATCCGAGTGGCCTTGGTACTACATTGATGCAGAAACTTGCATCGATTGCGGCGCCTGCGAGGCAGAATGCCCCTACAATGCCATTTTCCCTGAAGACGAGGTTCCTGCTGATTTCACCGCCAAAGGCGGCGAGCGGCAATCCATGCCCGTTGGTACAGAGGGCTTTGCGGAAGTCTATGACGGCACCAATCGTGATGGTGATCCCGTCCATCTCGTAGGAACACGTGTACTTGCCGCGGGTGAGACGGTTGATCTGACTCCTGCGATCCAGACTAACAACGATTTCTTCAAATCCGGACCCGGCTACAACGCCAAGTAAACTTTTGGTATACCATGTAAAAGAGGTGTGATAAAACTCACACCTCTTTTCTGTTAATCACAGGATTTTGAGAGATGTTCCTCGAACGTCTGAGAAAAATCGTGGTATCCGGAATTGTCACAAGTGGCACGGAAATAGAAGTACTCAGTTTCTTCAGGATTCGCCACAGCTTGAAGCGAAGTCAGATCCGGGTTGGAGATCGGGGTGGGAGGCAGCCCAAAATATTGATAAGTATTGTAGACGGAATCAACCTCGAGGTCCGCGGATGCCAGGGGTGTCTTCCACCAGCCCCACCTGTCGGAATAGCCCAGCGCATACTGCACGGTCGGGTCTGTTTCCAGTTTCATCCCGGTGCGCAGCCGGTTATAGAACACTGAAGCCATGCGCGCGCGTTCATCGTCTTTGAAGGTCTCGCGCTGGATGATCGACGCCAGGGTGACACCTTCGTACAACATCAGACCTTGCACCTCGATCCCGGTGATCAGATCAGCGGAAACCTGGCGCTCAAACTCACCCAGGAAAATGGAAATCAGCTCCTCAGCGCTTACTTCACGATCGATTACATATGACCCGGGGTATAGGAACCCGTCCAGCGATGGGAACCCGGCGTACGGGTTTCCGATTTCCATCATGTTCGGGTTATGAACCAGCTGCAGAAAGCGATCTGGGTCAACCTGGATCCCCGATGTCGGCAGCGCTGCCGCAATTTCTTCAGCCCGCCAACCCGGGTAGATATAAAAGGGAACATCCTGGCTGTAGGTGGTTTGGATTTTCCGGGCAATTTCGAGGCTGCTCATCGCGGGTGAAAGGGTGTACTTCCCGGCGATCACCTGCGCATCGAAGCCTTTGTACACCAGGTACGCCCGCAAGCCTGACGCATCTCGGATCAATCCGGCGTCCTGCAACCTGCCGGCGACGCTGGTCACCGATTCTCCCGGTTCAATTTCAAAACTTAGTTCATCTGCCTGAGGGTTAGCCGCGGAGTTGAGATCGTTTTTGTTTGAAAGCACCTGCAGGCTGAAATTCCAGCGGTTAAATCCATCCAGATATGGCGCCGGCTCCCCAAATTCCTTTTCCGCCAGGATCGGAACGCCGAACCACACTCCGGCTGCCAGGATCGCCAGGATTATTACAAGTGCAACGCACCCCCCAACTCTCGATGATCCTCGTTTTGGGCTCAATTTGTGTCCTCGTGTACATCCCGTTCAAGGTAAGAACGCAGGATGACAGCCGCGGCGTTCTTATCCAGGTGACCGTGCCTGTCTTTGCGCTTCACGCCGGCAGCGAGGGAATCCAGCCTGACCTGCTGCGTGCTTCCGCTCTCATCCCATAACAGCACAGGAATAATCGTCAATTCCCGCAATTTATCGGCCACCTTTTGCGCATGCCGCATCGCGGGATTTTCAACCCCATCTTCGCTAAGCGCGATGCCTACCAGGATCAATGTGACCTGGTTTGTCTGACACAGATCCAGGATGCCCTGGCAGTCTTCCAACAGGCTCTTGTGTGTGAGAACAGCCAGAGGAAACGCAACGCTGCGGGATGGGTCACTTATCGCGATGCCAATGCGTTTGGCACCCGGGTCAATGGCCAGCACCCTGCCCGTATCGTCATTCTGCGCGTCTTTTAATTTTACATTCATCGTTGTATATGATACCCACAAGACCACAAAGCGTCCAGTATTTTTTGTGCAGCTACTACTCCGTCGATCTCCTAACGAGACCTGTTTTGAGTAGATTAACTTGCTCAAAAATCATTCATCCGGCTTGGTACCCCGCTTTCAATAATATCAATCCCCAAACTCCTTCAAACGGCTATAATTATTGATAAGAAAGCGAGGTTGATATGCACAAAATTTTTCCGATACTTCTACTTGCATCCATTCTTCTGACCTCCTGCAATTTACCGCTTTCGACCGCGCCAGCCCCCGATGCCGACCTGATCGCGACCAGGGTTGCCGAGACTCTTGCTGTGATGCAGCCGCAGACCACACCCACAACTCAATCCCAGACAACGGAAGCGCCTCCAACCGCTGTTCCCCCCACGGAGACCCCTCAACCTACGGCCACGCTTACCCAGGCGACAACCTCGACCCCCACGGCCCAACCCGATGACCCGGCCTTGACGCTCGGTCAACCGGATTTCTTTGACACATTTCAGAACGGGACGGCTTTTGGGCTGACTTCCGCACCATTGGACGATGCGGATGTCATCACGAAAGTTGAAAATGGCAATATGGTCTTCCAGGCAAAAAACAATCATTGGGGTCGCAGGTGGCGTCTGACCTCCAGGAACCCGGAGAACTTATACCTGGAAGCAAAATTTAAAACAATTGCCTGTTCTGGTCTCGACCAATATGGGCTCGTCTTGCGGGCTCCGAACTATGGGGATGGCGCGGGATATTACTTCGGGGTTTCATGCAACGGGCAATATAATTTCTTCTGGTACGACAAACCCGGGAACATGCACAAGATCGTCGACTGGACTTCCGACACAAAAATCCTCACGTCGACCAACCAGGAGAACCGGCTGGGAGTGATGGCCACCGGCAGCACATTCAAATTGTACATAAATGGTGCCTTTGTCAAGGAAATCACAGACACCAGTATCAAAGACAAAGGCTACATCGGGGTATTTGTAGCTGGTACTGAAAGTAATAATCTCACGATCCATGTTGAAGAAATCTCGTTATGGCCGCTTAAATAAAAGAAAGGTTAACACTCACGCCTGATGGATTCACAGAAAAGTCACGTCATCGCCATCGCACAGGAAAAACTGTCATTAAGACCGGTGTATCTCGATACAGAGACAACCGGCGTCAACCGTTATGATGAGATCGTTGAAATATCCATCATAGACCATGATGGTACCGAGTTGTTCTCCAGGCTGGTTAAACCCTCCCAACAGATCCCGCGCGAAGCCGAGCGCATTCACGGGATCTCAAATCACATGGTTGCGTCAGCCCAGGCATGGCCGATCGTTTGGCCTGAGGTGCGGGCGATCCTATACGGCAGAACGATCGCGGCGTATAACGCGGAGTTTGACCTGCGCATGATGAGACAGTCGCATCAAAAGTTCAACCTGCCCTGGCGTGAAAATTTTGACTGGGTAGACGTCATGGCGCTCTTCTCAGAATACAAGGGGGATTGGGACCCTTTCCGCAGGTCGTACAAATTCCACCGGCTTGCAGAAGCGGGGCGCCACTTTGGTATCTCCCTGCAGAACGCGCATCGTTCCTCTGCTGATTCTCTACTGACCCGGGCAGTATTGCATTCCATAGCCGGTATTCCTTATTGACCTGTGCCAGGTGATCTTATCTTGACTGCCCTCGAACTGAATGATGAACAGATAACGCTGATTCAATCGCCGATTGTCGGAAGTATCGCGTTGCATGGAGAGGCTGGCACCGGTAAGACCACCGCCGGTATGCAGCGCCTGCTCCACCTTGTTCAAAACGGGGTCCCGGGTGAATCCATTCTCGTCCTGGCACCCCAACGCAGCCTTGCGCTCCCGTATTTTCAGGTCATCAACCATCCGGACTTCCCGCCGGGCGGACATCCTTCTCTGCTCACGTTCAATGGTCTGGCGCAAAGGATGCTCACGCTCTTCTGGCCCATCATCGCGGCTGCCGGTGGATTCAAGCAGCCGAATAAACCCCCGAAATTTCTTACCCTTGAAACCGCGCAGTATTACATGGGCAAGATTGTCGAACCGCTTCTCGAACAGGGGTATTTCGAGAATCTCACCATCGACCCTCATCGCCTATACAGCCAGATCATTGACAACCTCAATAAATCAGCGGTTGTGGGTTTTGCACCCCAATCCATCGCCGAAAAGTTGACTTCCGCCTGGGTTGGACGGGCGAACCAGCAGATCATCTACCAGCAGGCGCAGGAATGCGCGCTGAGATTTCGTGATTTTTGCCTGTCGAATAACATGCTCGATTTTTCACTGCAATTGGATATTTTTACTGCGCATCTTTGGCCGTCGGTCATATGCCGGCAATATCTTCAGCGCGTCTATCGCCACCTGATTTACGACAATGTCGAAGAAGATGTCCCCATCGCCCACGACGTTGTGAGAGAGTGGCTGCCGGCCTTCGAGTCTGCCCTCTTGATCAAGGATGATGAGGCAGGTTACAGGTCCTTCCTCGGGGCTGACCCGCAGAGCGCTGATCGATTGGTCAATCTCACTACAGGCAGCTTGAGATTTTCTCACCAACTGGTGCGATCTGATCCACTCGCGCGCCTGAAAGCAGATTTAATTATTAGCATCCTCACTCACCGCGTGACCAGGGATCCGGATTCACAGGCACAAACGGGTTATTCAATCCATCCATTCCGGTTCTACCCCCAGTGCCTGCAATGGGTCGCTGAAGAGACCGAGCAGCTCATCAACCAGCATTCAGTAGCGCCGGGAGACATCGCCATACTCACGCCGTTCTTGAGCGATTCCCTACGCTTCTCGATGACCGCCATACTGGAATCCCTGGGTGTACCCTACACCACCTATCGCCCTTCCCGCAGCTTGAAAGAAGAACCCGCAGTCAAGACCATCCTCGCGCTGGCTAAGATCGCCCATCCGCTGTGGGACACACCGCCCTCTCCCCAGGATGTTCGCGCTGCGTTGGCGTTTTCAATCAAGGGGTGTGATTTTGTCCGGGCAGATCTCTTGGCGCAGACCCTTTTCCGGCGTTCAAATATACCCATCTGGTTATCGCCATTTGATCAACTGAAAATAGAAATGCAGGGCCGCATCACTTACCTGGTTGGCGAAAGATACACCAGGCTGCGTGACTGGCTCGAAGCGAATAGCGGTTTGGGAAACACAGAACTGGACCATTGGATCAGCCGCCTGTTTGGAGAATTGCTGTCGCAGCCTGGTTTCGGTTTTCACGAAGATCCTGAAGCCGCGGCCAGGGTTTCCCAGTTGCTCGAATCCTGCCGGAAGTTCCGCAGGATTTACGCGCCGCCGAAGGAGGTTGAGGCATCCGGACCCGCGAAGGAGTTCATCCAGGTCCTGGAAAGCGGTCTGCTGGCAGCCCAATCATTGACGTCATTTTCGCAGCAATCCAGGGAGAACGCCGTTTTCCTCTCCCCGGCTTTCTCTTTTTTGATGTCCAACCGTCCTGTTGCCTACCAGTTTTGGCTGGATATCGGGTCACAGGGTTGGTGGTCAAGGCTCGATCAGCCTCTGACGCAGCCTTATGTGTTGAGCAGGAATTGGGAGCCTGGCATGCAATGGACCGACCAACAGGAATATGAAACGAATCAACATAATCTCGCTCGCGTGGCGGCAGGCATACTTAATCGCTGCCGAAACCACGTCTATATGACAACAATATCTTTGAATGAACAGGGGATGGAAGAACGCGGCCAGCTTCTGCTGTCGATGCAGAATGTGTTAAGGGCTAAGATGCCTTTGGCTGGGGGAACCGGTGTTTAAACCGCGTCCTAACCAGGAGAAGATCCTGGAATACCGTTCGGGGAAAATGGGGATCTCAGCTGTACCCGGCAGCGGGAAAACCCACACCCTTTCTTACCTCGCCGCGCAGTTGATCGCAGATGGAAAGGTCGCAGACGATCAGGAAATCCTGGTTGTGACGCTGGTGAACTCGGCGGTTGATAACTTTTCGAGCAGGATCGCGAAATTCGTGCAAGAAGCTGGATTGTTCGAAAACGTCGGCTATCGCGTGCGCACCCTGCACGGTCTGGGCCATGACATCATCCTCGAAAGACCAGACCTGGCGGGGCTCTCCGGTCAATTCAGCATCATAGACGAAATCGAATCCTATCGCATGGTGGAACAGCTCTCAGTGGCGTACACCCGCATCCACCCCGAGGTCGTGGATTACCTGCTGCGGCCGGATGTTGAGTTCACTTCGATCAATCACTCGCATAGCGGCTGGTCGGAGATGATAGCCTCGCTCAATCAGAATTTCATCAGCCAGGCAAAGGACATGCTGCTCGCCCCGGATGAGATCCAAAACCTCTCCCAGAGGCTTGGATACACCGATGTCCTTT
>CAYYBP010000027.1:0-1535 GCA_964470275.1 uncultured Anaerolinea sp.
AACGACCTGAAACGCCTGATCAATGAACTCGAAAAGGAGATGTGCACGGCAGCCAAGGAACTTCGGTTTCAGCAGGCGGCAGCGATCCGCGATCAGATCATCGAACTACGGCAGATGCTTGCGGATGAATCCAACATACCGCCACGGCAAAAGGCGCGCTTGCTGGCGGGTGAGATCGAATAATCTGTAATATGCTTCAAGCGGTGGGGGCGATTGAAAAGCGGGTGTAGACCTGCTGGGGCGGCATCCATTCAATATCAAGATCGGTTACAAGGCCATTCCTGGGCCCGATGCGAACCAGCGAAGCCAGCTTTTGAAGCTGGTCGAGCGGACCCACCGCGAGGATTTCGACCCTTTCGTCCAGCCGGTTGCGCACCCATCCAGTTAACTGGAGATCTTGCGCTTGCTGCTGTACGTAATAACGGAAGCCTACGCCCTGGACAGTTCCCGAAACAAGCATATGCAGGCATCGAAATTCAGTTTGTGTTTCCATGGTGGTAAAAAGGGTTGATTTTTGGCGCGTCAGTCGTCTTCGTCTGAGTCATGGTCGAATTCGAAGTCGTCAAGGTCAATCTCATCGCCCTCATCCTCGAAATAATCCTCATCCTCATTTTCATCTTCATCGTCATCGGCAGGCTTGCGGCCGCTGAAGTCTTCAGGTGCAAAATCCAGTAATTCCAGGCCGGAGGCGGAGGCAAGTTCCAGGTTTTCGAGAGCACGGTCGATCCAATCGATCTCATCTTCGTCAGTGGCATCCGCGAGAAGCTGTTCCAACCGCTCCCTGATCTCATCCCCCCCGATCTGTGACAGCGCCCAAACCAGGGCCATGCGGATTTCAGTATCCTCAGTATCAGTTGTGATCATCGAGAGAAGCTGCTCTTTGACACCAGATAACTCAAGCTCTCCGGCGGCTTTGATGGCTTCCATCTGTACTTCAGCGATCGGTGAGTTGAGGGACTCTTCCACCTGGTCAGCCCATTGTTCGTCGGCTGAACGGCCCATGGCGCACAGCGCTGAAACCACCCAGGCGCTGTCATTCGACAAATACGCGTTGCGGATCAGGTCGGGTACGTCTGGATGAGAGGAAAAACCAAGCGATTCCAGTGCGCGTTGTTTGACCCGCGCGGAATCGCTGCTGATGAGCACATTCAACAGGTGGCGGTTCACCAGGTCGCTGATGTCGCTGCGAATGGTCTCCAGTTCCCCCATCAGGACGAATCTACCAAGCAATCCGGCGGAGGTCGATCGTACCGCTTCATCAGCGTCATTCACGGATAGCGCAAGGATCACCGGAAGGATATCGGTATTCTCGCTTTCCCAGAGCAGCCGGAGCGCTAAAACACGGTTCATCGGATTGGCATCCGTCAGAACGTTGATGGCCAGGTTTTCAAAATTAACCAGGGTGTCCTTTTCCAGTACCTCGTCCAGGTCTTCCAGCAGGTTCAATTTGCGCTCATCCGGCAGGGATGGCCACACCTCATTGAGCGCTTTCAACTGGCTTCGCGAAAGGTCCGAAAAGCTTCGCAGATAACGCG
>CAYYBP010000027.1:1635-19487 GCA_964470275.1 uncultured Anaerolinea sp.
TTGAGCGCTTTCAACTGGCTTCGCGAAAGGTCCGAAAAGCTTCGCAGATAACGCGAAGGGAAAGGCGTATCCACGTCGCGCAGGGCTGCCAGGACGCTGGAAAAATCGTTGACAGGAGATTGGGTATCCATCGGAAAACCTACTTGGGTAACACGACGGGATTGACGATGTCGTTGATGACCAGGGCGACCATCAGCGTGATCAACAGCGCGTAAAAGACAGCGTGAACCCGGCCTTCAAATTTAGGCGGGATTTTCTTTTTAAAGAGCAATTCGGGCAGCAGAAAGAGAATGCGCCCGCCGTCGAGGGCCGGGATGGGCAGAAGATTGGTAAAGCCGAGTGCGATCGAGATGATGGCAAAGAAGTACAGCGTGTTCAACCCGGCGAGTTCGGGGTTGGCTTGTGCTTCCTCTCTGTCAATTGTCTGAACCTGCGCATAGATATCGTAAATCCCTTTCACGCTGACCATGCGCGCCTGCTCGGGGGCGATCTGACCGCTGATCAACCGCACTGGCAGCATGATCAACTGGTAGCCCTGGTCCAGGGTGGCCATAAAAGCCTGCGGCATGGCCTGGATGATGGTCACCTGTTTGGTCGGGTTCATGATGGTAATACCCAGCGGACCCTGGTCGGATGGCCACTCGGCGCGGGGAGTCACCGTGATGGGGACCTCGGTTCCATCCCGCAGCACAATGATTTCCACCTCTTTACCGAGGTTGGAAGAGATCTGCCCGGATAGGGCGTTCATCGAGTCGATCGTAATGCCATTAACGGATTGAATGACATCACCAATTATAAGACCGCTAGTTTCAGCCGGGGTACCGGCCGCCACATCGGCGATCTGCACGGTGCGCAAATCCGGCGAGCCGGTGCGCGTGAACAGGAACGCGATAATGAACATGCCCAACAGCAGGTTGGTGAGCGATCCTCCCAGCAGGGTGAACAGGCGCCGGATGGGTTTCGCCGCCAGGAAGCTGCCCGGTTCAGTGACATCGCCGTTCTCGCCTTTCATGCGGCAAAAGCCGCCAAAGGGGACCCAATTAAGCGTGAAGTCCGTGCCGCCAGCCCGGAAAAGCCTGAACATCTTGGGCGGATAGCCAAAGCCAAATTCCTCAACATCGATCTTGCTGAGACGGGCGAGTATAAAGTGCCCGAATTCATGCACGAAAATCAACGCCCCGAAGGCGAGGATAAAAAGTAGAATATTTAAAGCGGTGCTACCAAGAGCTTCCATAAAAGATCCGATCCGATATCATTAATTTATCCAATTATAAACGCAGAAAGATATGAAATCTATTAGAAGTAGAAAAACAGGTGAAGGGTAACCTTCACCTGTTTGAGTGCTGTTTATCAGGATTAATCGCTTCTTTTTCGACGTGAAGTGTAGATGGCTATTCCCACAATACCGCAAATGAACCCAAGAACCTGGAAAAAATAAGCAGCGAAGTTCAAAATGAGGTAGACGGTAGAATTCCATTTTAGAATGGGATCCAGAACATGGATGACCATTAGGAACGGCAGGGCTACGCCCACTACCATCAATATGATTGCGACCCAGATTAGTGCTCGAGCGTTTAGCCGGTCAATGATCATTTAAGCAGCCAGCAGGCAACCTTGTGTTCAGGTTCTGGTTCGAATTCTGGCGGAACCTCAACATCGCAAAGCCCTTTGATGATCTTGGAACATCTCGGGTGGAAGCGGCAGCCCGTAGGTGGGTTGATAAGATTGGGTGGTTCACCGGGCGGAACCTCTTTTAACTTGAACGCGTTTGCGCCATCAGGGTCTGAGGTGCCAGTAAGCAACGCTTGGGTATAAGGATGTCCGGATTTATGTAAAAGGTCTTGCACCAGCGCCTTTTCCACGATCTGTCCGGCGTACATCACGAATATGCGCCGGGAGAAATAGCTCACTGTTGAGAGGTCATGGGTGATATAGATGACCGCAAGGTTGCGAGACTCCTGAAGGTTGCGTAAAAGTTTTAGAATCTCGACCCGCACTGAGGCATCCAACATGGAAACCGGTTCATCGGCGACCAGGAAATTGGGATTCAAGATCATGGCGCGTGCGATGACGATGCGCTGCTGCTGTCCTCCACTGAGCATATGAGGAAATTTATTCAAATAATCTTCTACCGGAAAAACTTTAACTTCCTCGAGGGCTTTGTAGATGGAGTTCTGAATTGTTTCCTGGTCTTTTATCTGGTTGATATTCAACGGTTCGGTGAGAATGCGTTGAACCGACATGAAGGGAGCCATTGCCCCATATGGATCTTGTTGGATATAGCCGATATGAGAACGGTATTGTTTAACCTTCTTGGTCTTCATCTCGCCGACGGATTCGCCATTGAAGTAAATCTTTCCTTCGGTGGGTCGATGCAGACCCAGAATACCCTTCATTAGAGTCGATTTTCCGCAACCGGATTCTCCCACTACAGCGATGGATTCACCGTTGTGCACATCAAAGCTGACTCCATCAACCGCGTGCACGTATCCAGCGTGTCCAAAACCATATTTCCGCAGTTCAAACCAAATCTTAAGGTCTTTAATGGATAGAAGGACTCCCCTTTCGCGGACATCAGATGCGAGAAAGGAGCTATCTTGATTGTTGTATTCGATCGTCTGTTCCATGAATTCTCCTACCTCGCTTCGTATAACCAGCACTTAATCATGCGGTCTTCAATGGTCACCATAGGCGGTTCTTCTTCGCATTTAGCAAAACGCTTGTGGCACCGGTCTTTGAATCGACAGCCAGTAGGCGGATTGATCAAAGTGGGTGGCTGCCCGGTAATGAAATCAGGCTCTTTGACCTGGCGGAGGCGTGGAACGCTATCCATAAGTGCAACAGAGTAAGGATGAAAAGGTTTTTGGAAGAATCGAGTTGCGTCGCATACTTCTACAATTTGGCCTGCATACATGACTGCAACCCGGTCAGCTAACTCACTCGATGTGGCAATATCATGGGTGATTAAAATAAAACTGATCTCAAGTTCCTTTTTAAGCGTTTTCAGAACATTGAAGATATTTGCCTGGGTAAGAACATCAAGCGCTGAAGTGGGTTCATCCAGGATGATCATGTCGGGCATTGTTACCAGTGCCATGGCAATGGCTGAGCGTTGCCTCATGCCTCCACTGAGTTCAAATGCGTAGCGGTCGAGAAAACTGTTCGGCACACCTACATGGGCAAACATCCTCTTTGCTTGTTCAATTGCCTCTGCCTTTGATGCGCCTGTGTGAATGATGAAAGGTTCGGTTACCTGTTCGCCGACTTTTAAAACCGGGTTTAAGGAATTCATCGCAGCTTGAGGCACCATGGAAATCAAACTCCACCTAACTTTTTTCCGGAACTCCTCGTCTGAATATTTCATGGTGTCGATACCGTTAAGTGTGACCTTACCGGAATATTTGTCGATGTTCCTGGGGAGGAGTCGGAGGATGGCTTTTGCCAGCGAGCTTTTTCCGCAACCAGATTCTCCCAAGACAACAATGGCTTCATTGTGCCGTAGGTCCAGGTTGACCTTATCGACTGCCTGTACCGGACCGCGCTTTGTTTTAAAATACAGCACGAGGTCTTCAATTTTTAATAGTTGTGTTGTATTCATCATTATTGACCTCGCAGGCGCGGATTGAATACTCGATCAAGTGCATAACCAACCACTGCGAATGCCAGACCGGTAATCATGAGAAGTACCGACGGTTGCAGAACCCAGTAGTACTGGCCGTTAAAGAGCGCGCCGCTGTTATAAGATTCATCGATCACTTTACCCCAGGTAGGTATCGTCGGATCACCAAGTCCAAGGATTGCCAGGGAGGATTCAAGAAATACATAGGATGGAATCAGCGAGACAAATCCTGGGATGAGCATGGGGATCAAGCGCGGTACCATGTATCGGAAAATGATGCGGGTGTTGCTCGCTCCATAAGAACGGGCCGCTTCAATGTATGGCGATTCCTTGATTTGCATGAACATCGCCCGGTAGGTAAGAATACCAGCGCCAAATATGCTCAACAGAATGACACTGGTAAGAATGACGAAAATACTGCGAGAGTAAAAAGTACCGATCATTATTAGAATGGGCAGGAAGGGGAGCACCATGTTAACATTCGTGATGCGTTGAATGAGCTGGTCAATCCATCCACCAAACCAGGTGCTGATGGCAGAGATGATTAGCTGGGTGAGTGAAGTACCTACCGCTGCCAATAGACCGAACATTAAAGCAATAGGGGTGCCCCACAACAGGGCGATGCTTAGATCGCGTCGCTTGTGGTCGGTACCGGCGATACCAGAAACCTTACCGTAGAATACTGCTTCAGCACTGATGCTCGATCCCTCCTCGAATTTCGCACTTTCGATAACCAGTTGATAGGTTCCTTTTAACGGTTTGGGAGGATTACTGTCCGGTTGCATGAGAAGGGCTTCCTGTATCGGCACGCCCTTGAATTTCTTCACCAATTTCTGGTCTTGAGATAGATAATAGGAAAACTCGCGTTCGATTTTGAAGTTGCCCAGTTTGATCTCACGTTCATCGGGTGTGATCAATGTCAGTCCCACGAATGGGGGTTTACTGGAAAATACTGACTTGAAGAAGATATTGATCTCGGATGGAAACGCATCTGCTGTAAAATCGAACGGCATGGTGTATTTAACAATCGACCCTTCTTCGGTCGTGGTTACAGTTGAGTCAGTGGTTTTTACTATGATCGTATTGGGAAGTTTTTCTTTCCTAAAAACGTTAAACCAGGATGGCATGGCATACTTGGGGCTGTTGTACCAATCCTTTGCCTCGCCACGCCACTTGCTGATTGCTACATTATACGGGACTGCAATGACTGTGAAAATCGATAAAGCAATCAACAAGAAAATGATTATCAACCCTGCCATTGCGGAAGGGTATTGGAATAATTCTTTAAAAGTACGTCTGATTGAGTTCATGCTCGTGCCCCCTCATTCCCTACCTGCACACGGGGATCGACTAGCGCGTAAACGATCTCCAAAAGGAAGACGGTGATACCCAGCAGGTATGAAAAAATTACTGCTTCAGCAACGATAACAGGAGTGTCAAACAACCCGATCGCCTGGTAAAGGGCGCGACCCAACCCCGGCCACATGAAGACCGTCTCGAAAATTGGTGCACCCACCCACATGCCGATAACCAACAAGGCAAAATTGGTGATAATCGTGGGGAGGGTCGGTCGCAAGATATATTTTTGGGTTACATCACGTTCGGTCAATCCTTTGGCTTTTGCCATGTCCACGTAATCTTCGCTTGAATAGATTAGGAAGAATGTTCGCCATGAAAAGACACTGAGAAAAATCGAACTGATCGTGATGGCACCGATTGGGAGAATCATATGCTTTAATAAACTTAAGATGTATAACCCCGTTTCTTTGGGTGGCGGAGCATCTACCATGCCGCCAAACGGAAGAACGCCAAGTACGGCTGCAAAAATTAGGATGAGGAAAATACCATAAAACCATCCGGGGGCGGATGAAAGCGGCGTCAAGGCGATCATGATCTTGTCGATCACACTCCCGTAATGCCGCGATAAACTTAAAGCAATAATTAGAGCCAGGAAGAACAAAATTAAATCGGCTGTGCCAAATAATAACAAAGTCGGTGGTAAACGTTCAATAATGATGTTGCGGACCGAAGATGACCCGCTGTTGCTGGTCATGGACATTGCTCGGCCAAGGTCAAGCGTGAGTGCCTGTTTGAGATACAGGAAACTTCTAATGATAAAAGGTTTATCAAGCCCGTAACGATGTTCCAGGTCACGGGTCATTTCTTCGATGCGGAGATTGCGTGCTTCAGGAGAAAGTTTTCTAAGAACTGGATCATTGGCAACCATCATGCCAACTTGTTCACGAATTTGTGATTTCCGGATGGTATCTACATAACCGCCCATATTCGCGATAAGTACCGTCAGGTAAACACCGATAGTGACAGTAATCAACATCATCACCAATCGTGAGATCGTGTACTTTAAGATTCGTAGCGCAGTACTCGATCGTTTTTCCTTTGCTTTTTCTTGTTCCAAACCCTTAAAATCATCAACGGTGGGATTTGCTTCTGCCATTACGGGGTTCTCCTTAAAAAGGGAAAACTCGGTAGGGGTATCAAACCCCTACCGAGTCCCGTTCAGATTATTTTATTGGACCACAAACTCGTACTCAGTAAAGGTTGGAATGCTCACAACCTTTGATGCTACCGCGGTCAATAACTTGGCCGCGCCTGCTTCAAGCTTAGCGGTCGTTTCCGCAGACAACATCACAGTGTACGCGCCTTCAGCGGTCATGGTGGCATTACCCTTTTCGATCATTGTGTTCGTCGAGTCGAAGAGCATGTAAGAGACATAGCTCAACTTATCGCTCGGGTATGGCTCACCATCAAAGGTGACGGTAACATTGAAGTCAGCTGCCTCGCCTTTGGTAACAGCCAAAGGACCATCAACTTCTGCTTCCGCGATCATCGGAGTACCAAACCCGCTGAATTCGTCAGACGGGAAGATGTAATCCAGATAGCGGGACAGGGTGACGGTGCCTTCAGTCGGGTAGACTTCATCGACATAGAAAACGCCTGTGCCAAGCATCAGGTGACCCTTGTCAGCAAACCAGGTCTGAAGATTGGCGTACTTTGCGGCAGCTTCTTCTGCGGTGACATACTCACCCAGGGTGGGGGCGTAGGGGATGGTGCCAGCAGCAGCAGCTTCATCCAGGTATTTCTTCTGGATGACCAGGGTTTCACCTGCGATGAGGCTGGTCTGGTCAACTTCCAGTTCGGTAGCCTTGTTCTGGCTGAATGCGATCTCTTTTGCACCTTCAGCAAGTACGGCCGGGGTCAGATCGTGCCAGGCCACGGGACCGTAAGTGAAGGAAGGATACCATGAGGTGACGCTGTTTTCGCCATCCAGTGCAAAGGCATTGTCATATGTTTCGATGACCAGGGGGTCAACCGAGGTAATGCGGATGCCTCTGAAGTGTGACAGGTAAGCATCAACAACACCCTTCTGGGTTGTGTCAAAGATTGCACTGCCTTCTTTGCCGGGATCGAAATTCATGATCATGCCAAAGACGATATCACCAATGGTGAACGGGCTGCCATCATGCCAGGTGGTGTCCCACAGTTCAGGGCGATAGGTGACTACTGACTTGGTTACAGCCTGGGTGTAATCGCGACCGGCAAGGTCAACGATGGCGACGGATGGATCGGTGGCATCAGCCACATACCCTAACCACCAGTCAAGTTCGGCCTGGCGGTCAGCAACTGCATCCGCAGCCAGGTTTCCATTGATCCACTCAACTTCGCCATCAATCTCAGCGGCGACAAAGGACGATGCGTCCCATGCGAGGCCGTATTTTTCAGCTGCGAAGTCGGTGTATTCTTTGGTTACCGCGGTCATGGTCTCGGCGGTCATGTTGGCGGTATCAAAAGCGGCTACCAGTTCGGCGCGTTTGGCATCGACTTCTGGTTTGACAGCTTCGATCTCAGCTGCCTTGGTCTTGGCTTCTTCAACCTTAACCTTCATATCGGCAACGGTGAGCCACTTCTGGGCTACGGGATCCCAGTCAGCCCAGGCATCCTCAGGTACCTCAACAGTATCCTGGAATGTGAGGGTAAACCAGTCTTCGCCGTTTTCAACAACAGGTGTACCGGTCTTGGCCACAAGCTCGGCTTTTTCAACCAGTTTGGGCATATTCAAGCCGGTAAATGGATTGGCAACCATACCCCAGTCCATGATACCGCGGTAGACCATGGCATCATCGGTCCAGTTAGAGCCGTTTATGGGGTTGAAAGGTTGTACGAGGATGCCTGATTGGGCAACCCGCACAACACCGCCCACTTCGTCAGCCCAGCGCATGGTGTAAGGCCAGAGCTGTGCAGAGGCGAACCCACCAGCCAGGTCGTAAGCGCCTTCAAGACCTTTGCGGTACGGGGAGATGGCGGTGTTGTCATTAACCCAGATGCCCCACCAGGATTCTTTCATGGCGAGATCGAGACCAGCTCTAATCAATTCATCTCGTTCTTCCATGCTGGTAAAGTCATTGTAGAGCAATTTTTCATTGATCACATCAAATTCAGGAGATGGATCGTAGAAACTGAAGATAGGCAGCGTGGTCTGGACAAGGCCGGTATTGTACTGAGGGATCTGGTAGCCATCATCGCGGCTGATCGCCGTGCTGATCCAACCACCGGTGTAGACGTGCCATTCGCAGAGGCCGGGTGTTGCGCTCCAAACGATGGGGCTAGCTTCAGACCGAGTCTTCTCCAACCTTTCGACAGTGAAGCCAAGGGCTTCCAGCTGGGTGGCGAAGTACTGCCCGATTCCGAGACGCTGGTCTTCGGTTCGGATGACGACCTTCAAGGTAACTGGAGCGCCATTGATTTCCCATTTGCCACCAGCATTCTTGGTAGCGCCTAAGGCGGCCATACGGGCATCTACGGCAGTTTGCGCCTTGGTCATGTCATAGGCATAGGTGGTCTCAATGCCTGCCATCACGTCCGCGTAGCGGGCGTAATCGGGAAAGGCACCAGTGAATGATGTAAACTTGGGGATTGCCAATCCACCGAAGAATTCCTGGACCACGTAATCGCGGTCGAAAGCCCAGTTCATTGCTGAGCGGAATTCCATGTCAGTGAAGGGGTTTAGGCTTCCATCTTCACAAGGTACCACGTTGACCATCAACTGGTTGCTGGAACCGTAAACGGTTGCGTAACCCAGTGTATCATCCGCTTTAACCTTGGCGAAAACTTCAGGATCCTCAACGCTCACGGGGTAGATATCAATTGCGCCGGCTTGCAACTGGGCAACGGCTGAATCAGCATCCGCGATGGCTGTAAAAATGACCTTGTCAAGCCAGGCACCTTTCCCGTTGTGCGGGACGGCTGTCTCAACGGGTGCTTCTGTAACCATAGGGGCTTCTGTGGGCTCGACTACCGGTGCTTCAGTCGGAGCAGCGGTAGGGGTGGTGCAAGCACTCAGAACCATGCTCACCACGATCAACAAACCAAAAATCGTATATAACTTTCGCATTACTTCTTCTCCTTTTTTGTTTTGTGTTGATATTTTCCAACTCACTGGTGGATATATGCTTGTGTATACCTCCTTTTGTTTAAATCGAAATATAGTCGTAGAGACGATTTGATAGGTTAACTTTAAGGGATATAGGCGAAATTGTCAAGAACAGCCAGTGATCCCCTTATATCAGCTGCACACCTCCGCCCGGGTGACACTTTAACACCGTGTGTACACCGGGAATGGCATTCAGTTTTGCAGTCACAACTTCGCTCGCGGAAGATTCACAGATCACATGTACATTCGGACCGGCGTCCACGCTAAAGCAGCACGGGATACCGGTTTTACGCCAGGTGGTCACAGCCCGCATGATATCGAGTGTGGCCGGCTGCCAGTAAAACACGGCTGGATTGCTGGTCATGGTAACTGCGTGAAGCAGATTGCTGTCGAGTTCAACGATCGCGGCCAGGGCGTCAAAATCGCGTTCTTCGATCGCCAGGCGGCAAAGCTCAAGCCGCCGCTCGGTGTCGATCACGCGCGCGGATTGGATGGGGCTGGTGCGCGCCAGCTGGTGCCCTTCGGAGGATCCAGTCACCTTGGGTTTTTCATCCACGATGGCGATGCAATCTGCCAGGTGCCAGTGCTCGGGCGGGGCGATCGACGCGGCGAAGGATTCGTTGTCATTGGTGCCGCGGTACCATTCCACGAAGCCCGCTGGGATTGACCTGGCCGCTGACCCTGAGCCGCGCCGTGCCAACCTCGAAAGGTCCTTCTCGGGCATTTCGATGCCCGCGGCACGCACCGCGGCGAGCGTTAGAGCGGCAAACGCGGCTGCCGACGAGGCTAGCCCGGTGCCGGCGGAAAAATTGGTTTCGCTCATAATGTGGGCTGGCGTTGAGAATCCTCTGATCCCGCGTATCAGGTTAAGGTGCCTGGAAACCCGTTCGAACGGGGCGCCGCTTTGCCGTGTGCTGTTCAGATCGAAAATATCACGCGGCAGGGAGCTGTCGAACGTCACCATCGTCCGGGTGGTGAGCTCCTCAAGATTAAATGAAATTGAACCATTCTGCGGGAGACGGATCTCATCATCGCGGTTCCCCCAATACTTGATCAGGGCGATGTTGGGATGGGCGATGGCTGTGGCTGTCGAAAATGTCATGCTGCACTCACTGCTTTTCGAAATTATTATACCTTTGATTTCTCACATCGTATTGCCGTAACAGCGACCACGCCTTTATGTTTGCATATTGTTACCATCTTTCAGGATGTTACTATAATTAGGTCTATACAAGGATAAGGAAAAATGACACTCTTACGCTTGGACCATCTGTCTGATGGCATCAAAATGACCGTTCCGCTCAATATCATCCTTCCTGACCCGGCGGAGTTGAAAAAGACCGCCCTGCAGGAACGAACTGTGCTTTACCTGCTGCACGGGTTGAGTGATGACGCGTCCGCCTGGCAGCGCTTTTCTTCGATCGAAATCTACGCGCGCAAGTATGGATTGGTTGTTGTCATGCCGTCGGTCGGAAGAAGCTTTTACACCGATCAAGCCAATGGACAGCGCTATTTTTCCTACATTGTGGAAGAGCTTCCCGAATATATGCAGGTTGTCTTTGCCATCCAGCCGCGGCGCGAGAAGACACTGATCGCCGGCTTATCGATGGGAGGGTATGGCGCATTTAAAGCGGCTTTTTTGCACCCCGAGAAGTACTTCGCGGCCGGGAGTTTTTCTGGTCCTTTGATGCTGAATATGTTGAGTTTGATACCGATTGAGGATCCCATACGCAATGAAGTCACGCACCTTTTTGGGGATCTGAACAATATCCCGGGCAGTGTGCACGATCCGCTGGCCTGGTTGGAAAAGGTGAAAGACAGCATCGAAACGCTGCCCAGGCTGTACCAATCCTGCGGAAACGAAGATGACCTGTACCCGGCGAATGTCCTTTTCCGCGACGCGTGCAAGAAGCACGGGATTCCTGTGAACTACCGGGAGGGAAAAGGGAAACACGACTGGTATTACTGGGACGAGCAGATCAAGGAATTCCTGGCGGTGATGCTCGATTCTCAGGATGTAAGCGAGGAGAATTATGAATAACACGAGGATACTGGAAATCGCGATCACCCACGACCAAAAGGGAAGTTATTTCAGCGTGCCTTTCGATGTGCCTGAGGGAGTGGAATCCATCGCCATCAGTTATTCCTATCCGCGCAGGCCAGAAATCACGCACGCGCTGGCTTCGGGCAGGTTCACCAGCACGCCGGAACAGAATATTATCGACCTGGGTCTTATAGCGCCGGATGGAAGGCAGGTTGGCGCTTCCGGCTCAGACAAAATGGATATTTCGATCAGTGAGACGCAATCAACACCCGGCTACCGCAGGTGTGTCATTCCACCGGGCAAGTGGGAGATCATCGTCGGGGCATACAAGGTCGCTGACACGGGGGTTGTTGTCAGATACACCGTCACTCTCAAACCGAAACAAATGCGCATGTACCGGGGTGATCTGCATGTGCACACCATCGCGTCAGACGGGGTGCACACGGTCAAACAACTGGGGGAGAAGGCAAAGGCGAACGGGCTCGACTTCCTGGCGATCACCGACCACAATCAATTCACGCCTTCTGACTCGCTGCCTGAAATCGATGGGGTGACGCTGATCCCTGGAGTGGAATGGACGCATTACCAGGGTCATGCCAATTTCCTCGGGGTGGACGAGCCTTATGAGGGTCCGTTTTTCACGACTAATGAAGAAGAAGCCGCGGAGAAATTCACAACCGCCCGGGAGCGCGGAGCGCTGATCACCATTAATCATCCTTTCGAAGGGAATAGCAGCTTCCGTTTTGATTTTCAGAGATTCCCCTTTGACTGCCTTGAAATATGGAACGGTCCAATGCGTGAATCCAACCTGCGGGCGGTCGGCTTGTGGCAGCAGCTGCTGTCGGGCGGTCAACGGGTGCCGATCTGCGGCGGAAGCGATTACCATCGCGATACGCCGTTTATCTTCCTGGGCGGACCCACCATGTGCCTGTACGCGCCATCACGCGGAAAAACTGACCTGCTGGACGCGTTGAAACGTGGACATGGGTTCATCACATTCGCGCCAAACGGTCCAACAGTGGAGATGACGGCTGGTAAGGGCATCATCGGGGATACGGTTAGCCTGGCTGATACCTCTGAAGTTATGCTTAACGCCAGCGGGCTACTGGCTGGTGATGTCGTGAAGGTGGTCACACAGAAAAGCAGCGAAGCCGTTTACACCGCAGAAACTGACGGGTGGCTTGAGTACGAGATTGGAGTGGCTGAGCCAGGATTCGTGAGGGTTGAAGTCTGGCGCGCATTCCTGTCAGGGCTACCGATGCTTCCGGCGCTGATCACCAACCCGATCTATTTCATCGAGTGAGCGCAACAGCCAGAATCAGTAAGGTTCGAAGTATCGCGGAACACGGGAATTGATCTGGCAGGTCACCTCGTAGGTGATGGTGCCAAGCTTGTCTGCCCATTCGTAAGCTGTGATCTCCTCCGGTCCGCTTTTCCCGATCAGGACCACCTCGTCGCCGACGCGGATATCGGTCGCGCTGCCCACGTTGCACATGCTCTGATCCATGCACACGCGGCCAACAACCGGGTACGAGCGACCATTGATGAGAACGCGCCCGGTGTTGGAAAACAAGCGGTTAAAGCCGTCGGCGTAGCCGGCAGGGAAGGTGGCGATGGTGCAATTTTCCGGCGCGATCCAGGTGCGCCCGTAGCCGATGCTGGTCCCTTTTTTGACCTGCTTAATGAATGAAACACGGGTTGAGAAACTCAAACCAGGGCGCAAATCAACCGCGTCTGCCGGCACCGCGCCAGGGTAAAAGCCGTAAATCATGATCCCGGGTCGCACCATATCAAACCAGGCATCAGGGAAAGCCAGCACCGCGCCTGAGTTGGCGCAATGGACGAGAGGCACGCGCCGGCCAATGGCAGACTGGATCCCGTCAACGGTGGTGGAGAACCTGGATATTTGCTCTTTCGTGTAGGCATTATCGGGCTTGTCGCTGACGGGCAGGTGGGTAAAGACCCCATCCAGGTTCAACGAGGGGCATTCGTGCTCAATGAAAATTGCCATCTCAGCGGCTTCTTCCACCGGCACCCCGATACGGCCCATCCCTGTGTCCACTTTCAGATGTACATTAATCCTGCGGGAGATCGCAGCGCAGGCAAGTTGAAGGGTGTGAATATTCTCAATATCACACACGGCGAGCGTGACGTTGTTGAGGATGGCGGCTTTCATTTCCTCCGGAAAGGCTGGGCTGAATTTCAGGATCGGCAGATTTATACCGGCTTTTCTGAGCTGCATCGCTTCCGGGACTGTGGCGACACCCAGCCAATCCACCCCGATCTTTTCTGCCATCCGGGAAACCTCGACCGCGCCGTGGCCGTAGGCGTTGGCTTTGACCGCGATCAGGATCTTGCGCTGTTTGCCCACCCGATCTCGGATCCATTGAATGTTATGGTGGATGTTGCCGAGATGAACCGTGGCGTGCGTCTGGTATAACATTCGAGGGTCTACTCCTTTCGTACGACCTTTTTCAAATACCCTGATGTACTTGCAGCGAGCAGCGCGCCGTAACCCGGGTAGAAGGCGATCTCGTCACCTGTTTTTACCTGCCAGCCTGCATCCTCAACATCAAGCAATAGATGGTCGCTGCTGCCTCCCAATATGATCACGCCCGGGTCGACTGGTTCGAGGTTGTCGATAACAATATCCTGCCGGCCGATGTTGCAGATGGCGCGTTTACGCACACCGCGATCGATGAAATCCGGCACACCGCCGAAGGCGTCCTGCCCGCGCTCACCGATCGGGATCGAGGGTTTGCGTTCGAGTTCGATCACCTCGGCGACAACACGGAAGGTATCCTGCCGGGTGCCAGGGAAGGGCGAGCGGTCCAACACATTTCTTCCCAACATGATGGTTTCTCCGATCCGCAGCAGGTTGATCGCAGGGGGCATTTCACCGCGGAGCAGCATCGGGAGGTTGGCGCTGTTCCCGCCGCACACGACGGGCATTTCCAAACCAAGCGCGCGCGCGTTTTCATCGCGAATGTGGATGAGTTGGAGCATCTTTTCAGCGCTTGGGATCACTCCGCCGTAGCACGCCAGGTTGGTGCCGAGGCCGATGACCTTGATGCCGGGAAGACCGGCGATCCGCCGCAGTGCATCTATCACCCGGTCTAGCCACAAGCCCTCGCGCAGGTCGCCCAGGTCCACCATCAGGATGACCTGGTGTTTGATGGAAAGGCTGGCGGCTGCTTCAGAAAGCAAGTGGATCGTTGACACATCGGAAACAAGAGAGATATCTGCGAGTTTCACGGTGTCAATCACCCGGCTGGGGGTGGGAATGCGGAGCAGCATCAGCGGCAGGTGAGTGCCGAGCAATTTCATATTTGCCAGGTTTTCAAGCCTGGAATCTGCCAGCATATCTGCCCCGCTGAATTCCAGCGCTTTCACCACCTCAGGGTGCGCACAGGTCACTTTGGTCACACAGGAAACCTGTATATTATGCGAGTGGCAGAGTTCGAGGATATGCCGGGCGTTGGTTATGATCCGCTCCGGATAGATCTCGAGCCGCGGGGTGAAATTAATCATGTGATTCACTCTCAACCCAATCTTTGATGGAGTTCTTCACTTCTTCAGGGTAAGCCTGGGCAATGGTGCCCCAGGCTGAAAAGCGATACCGCCTATCCAGAAGGATGCTGGCATGAGGTGAAGGGAGCAGGTATTTGCCAGGTCCTTTGCACACATTTTCCAGGATCGCCCTCCCACCTTCAATACGGGTGAGCGCGCCGCCAGTTCCGATCACCCACTTGACCGCGGTCAGGTCTTTTCCTTTGACCACCTGTTTCTTACCGGTGGGGGTGTAGAGGTCTGTCAAAACCGCGGCATGGCGCCGGATGGCGATCTCCACCGCGCGGGAGCACAACCAGCGCGTCATTTCAACCTGTGATTCCGTGTGAGGGATCGCCTGCAAATCGTGCAGGTCCAGGTTTTGCGGGGTGTCTTCCGCTAACTCGACAATATTCGCAGCGTTGATGAAGACCCCGAGGTCGCCCTCGACAGTGCGTTTGGCGCGTGGTTCGGGTTCGATCAGCTTGAGGGCGTATTCGCTACTGCCATCCGTGACACTGTGGACGTCTGTGGTCGCGCCGCCAATATCAAATACCAGGCAATCCCCAAAACATTCATTGAACAACTCGGCTGCGCGCAGTACAGCCCCTGGGGTTGGCATCACTTTGTAGCTGGTCAACTCGCTGATGCGCTGCATTCCCGGCGCGTGGATAATGTGGCGATTGAACACTTCGTGGATGATCTTCCGCAGCGGCTCGATATTCAACACATCGACCTCAGGGAAAACGTTATCTGCGATCAACAGCTCGATCCCGGCCTGGGAGTACATATCATTGATTGGATGGCGAAGAGCGCTGTTGCCGGCATATACCACAGGCACCGGAAGCCCCAGGCTGGCGAGCTTGCGCGCGTTTTCGAGCACGGTTTCCTTTTCACCATATTCAACCCCGCCGGCCAGCAGGATGATGTTGGGGCGGATTTCGCGGATCTCTTGCAGCTCATACTCATCCAACAGGCCGGCTGTCACCTTTTTGACGATCGCCCCGGCACCGAGCGCGGCTTCCCGCGCAGCGCGGGCGGTCATGTTGTAGGTGAGACCATGCACGGTCATGCGCAATCCGCCGGCGGCTGAGCTGTTGACAAAAACCTCTGCCTCCTTTGGAAAACTCCCGCATTCCACGTTTAGCTGGGCAAGCGCCTGTTCCACGCCAAACATCACGTCCCCCTGGGTGACGCTGGTGGGCGCGAAGCCCTGGCACGCGTGGGTGAAACCACCAGCAGGCGAACGGATAAAACCATTCACCTTGGTGATAGTCGAACCAATTTCAACGGTCAGGATCGCGTTATCGGCAACCAATCACGGCCTTCTTTAAAGGGTCAGAGAACTCCACGGTTCTTCAAGGTTTTCACCATGGCGTTGACCACGTGAATACCTTTGGTTCCACGGCCAAAAGTGGCATCCAGACCGGTTTCTGCGGCCATTTCCGCGTTCACCTGCGTACCCCCGGCGATGAGGATGAAGCGGTCCCGGATACCCCGCTCCACGCACAGGTCGGCGAGCTTTTTCATCTGGGCGCGATGAATATCGTTGTGACTGATGATGGTGGAGATCAGGATGGCGTGTGCCCCGGTTTCAATGGCAGCATCCACCAGCTTGCTCACCGGCACGGATGTACCGAGATAATGGTATTTCACACCATATTTTTCAATTCCACCGTGCTTGATATCGAGAATCTCGCGCAGCCCAACGCTATGTTCATCCTCACCCACGGTTCCTGCCACAACGGTCAGGCCGATCTTTTTGACCGCTTCGCGCAGAATTTCTTCGTCAAGGATCAATTCCTTTTTGGGTACTTTGAGATCAGCGATATTCACATCAAAACCGATCCTACCTTTGACCTCGAGGAAGCAACCTTCAGCCGGGTGCATCACCTGAAGATTGACCACTTGCGGGTCAATCAACCCAAGTTTTTTCGCCATTTCCAAACCGTACGCCCGGGCAAGATCTTCTGAGAGCGGGACAAAGAACTGGGTGAGGATGGTGCCGTCACCGGCCCACTCCGCTTCCGGTTTCACCACTCCTCCCTTGCGATACGGGTAAGTTTCTTCAAGGCGTTTGTCGCAATTGTCTTCCGGGTCGAGCTCGTCAATGTAGACGATTTTCGCGGGCACGCATAAAGTGCAGCCGCCGATCGGGTCACAGGCTTTGTGGAGGTCAGCTGGAACCTGGTTATTGCCAAAATGATCACAAACCGGTGCGTAATAATCCGGATCGCGTTCGATAATGGTATCAGCGGCGACTCCGCCCTTGCCGTCGCGCGCGATGCCGTCGCCATTGCGCTCAGGGTACTTGGCCGAATCCACGAAAAAGCCCTGCTCAACGGCCGCGAAATAACCACCGCTATCGATCACTTCTTCGAGGAAGGCGACCGCGCGTTCCTTGAGGTCTCTCACCATCTCACCCAGAGGACCATCCTTGTTGATCGTCAGCAATTCCTTGATTCCGTCCAGCGCGGACCAGGTTTGCTTGACGGTCTGAACACCGCGGATATTGTTGTAGTGCCACGGAACGTTCCTGCCCTCGTCCGGGGTGATTGTGCTCTGGATGTCCGCGCTGGTCAGCATGGAGATCATCGTGTCAACGGTGTGCGTGCGGATGGCTTCTTCAATATCTGATTCGATGTAGCGTGTGTTCTGCTGCGCGCGCATTTTAAAATCAGAGAAGAAATCCCTCAACGCAACCGCGTAAGGCAGGTCATACCAGAGTTTGGGAGCAGGCGGGGCGTTGGGCGGAACGGTGGACAAACCGATCAGCTCTTTATCCATACCGACCGCAACTGAAAAAGCGCAATTGATTCCGTGTTGCACCATCAGCTCCGGCATCACCAGCCAGCCGGCCTTGGCGGTGGCGTTGGCATTATGCGCTCCATCGATCTGGAAGATTCGCGCTCCGTTCATCACCTTCTTGGCTTCTGCCGCGTCTACAAACGATCGGTACATATTCACATTGCGGTAGAGAACGTTGTACTGCGGGTCCTGGTGGGCGCCGTTGATGCCTTCTTCGGCGAACAGCACCGCCACTTCAGGGCCGGCAACGCCGGAAACATAACTGTGGAAGTTGATCGGGCGGCCTACTTCCTCCTCGATCTGGTCGCACGCCTTGCGGCTGGCGCGGATTTGTTTGCGGGTAATGGGCACACCACCGACACCCTCGGGAGTGCCTTCCATCA
>CAYYBP010000028.1:0-19214 GCA_964470275.1 uncultured Anaerolinea sp.
TTGCCGGTCGGTTCATCCGCCAGGATGAGCGGCGGGTCGTTGACCAGGGCGCGGGCGATCGCCACCCGCTGCTGTTGCCCGCCGGATAATTCCGTAGGTCTGTGTGTTGCCCGGTCGCTCAAACCCACCTGTTCCAGGATTTTCAGCGACCGCTCTTTGCGGTCGTTTCTCGATACCCGGGCAAACCGCAGCGGGAAACCCACGTTTTCCAGCGCGGCCATGGTCGACACCAGGTTAAAGGATTGGAAAATGAACCCCACCCGGTTCCGCCTGAATTCCGCCAGGGTGTTCTCGTCCATTTTTTCGATCTCTTCATCGCCCACCCGGATCCCGCCGGAGGTCGGCCAGTCCAGCCCGCCCACCAGGTACAACAGCGTGCTCTTACCCGACCCGGATGGTCCCATGATCACCGTGAACGACCCAGGTGGAATCTGCAGAGATACCCCGTCCAGGGCTTTCACGGTCGTTTCGCCCATGGAATAATACTTTTTGAGATCCTTAATCTCGACAAAAACGGCTTGTTTTACCATAAGCACTAAAAATAGAATCCGCCGCTTAAAGACAATCCACTGAGCGCGGAAGAGACCAGGCTGGGCACTCCCAGCAGCAGCAGGAGGATGACGATGGAGATCGCCGTCGCAACCCACGCCTTGGTGCGGGATAACCCGGAAAGCGGGATGACCCCGATCAACAGCAGGACCACCTGGAAGATAAAGTAGATATCCAGCGATCCAAGGATGCCCCGCAGGTAGGCGGAAATGCCGGTGGCCTCAGAATCGATAAACCCTGATAGCCCCTGGGCGTTGATCAGGCTCTTGCTCGCCAGCACCGCCACCGCCTGCACGATGAAGCGCAGCGCCAGCGGCAGCATGGACCACGCGACCAGGTTGTACGACCGCATACTCCCCGCCCGGCTGCCCGCCAGCGTCAGCGAAAGGTACAGGAGGATGCTCAACAGGAACCATGACAGCCAGGTTTTGATCAACCCGCCAAGCATGGGAAAGATATACAACATCATCGGTGAGGTCGTGGTGGCCTGCGCCGCGAAGTATTGTTCCTGCTGTTCGGGGCTGTAATACTGAAAATCCGGTGGGGGCTCGCTCCCCATCTGCACGGCGTTCCTGCGAATGGGCGCGGCGACCAGCGTGAAAAGGATCACCAGCACCGAAAGGATCAACAGAGGCGTCAGCCAGACGGGTTTCTCCTGGGAGACGATCTCCTTCGTGGTTCGCGCCGGCCGGTAGAAGAGCGGAAGGATCCAGCCGGGGTGTAACTTTAACTTTTTGTTCGATGAATTGGTTTGATCGGATGCCAAAGCGCACCTCTTTTCAGGGTTTTCCTGCTTAGGACGCGTTAATCATACTATAAGTTCCCCGGTGCTCGTGTTTTTTGATAAGTTTACAAAATGCTATAATCCCATCCAGATCGAGAAAGATGAGAATAAAGATCGGTGTTGAAAATGGTATCGAAGGCCGCTCCCTAGCGTGGATGTTGGATCACCCGGGGTGTTTCGCGTACGGCGCCGATGGTAGCGAAGCCATCATCCGCGTACCAGAAGCGCTCCTGCGCTACAAGGATTGGGTGGACAGCCACCTGCCCGATTCCTGGCTCAAAGACCTGGGGGATTTTGACATCCACCTCGAGCAAAGCTATGAAGTCGAAACCATCAACAAGGACTTTGACCTATCAGAGACCGGTTATGAGGTCAACGCCTGGTTCCGCTACGATTGGAAACCCCTAAGCCCGGAGGAGATCCGCAGGGGAGGTCTTATCCTCGCCTGGAGCCGCGAGGACCTGCTGGAGCTGGTCGCCTTTCTTACCCCGGCGCAAACGGACTGTCCATTCCCGGGCGAACGCTGGAGCATCGCCGGCGTGCTGCGTCATGTCGCCAATGCTGAATACTGGTACCTCGACCGCCTCGGCATGATTGACGTGCCCCGCTCCTCTCTGCCCGAAGACGTCTTCGAGCGCCTGGATGTGGTGCGACGGGTGATGAACCAGGTCCTGCCGTCATTTGCAGAGCTGCAGTTGGTAAGGGGTGTGAATGGAGAGGTCTGGTCGCCGCGCAAGGTCCTGCGGCGCGCCGCCTGGCACGAGATCGACCACATCGATCACATATTCAAACTGATCGCAAAATTATAAGAAAACGCCTTCCGGTTGGAAGGCGTTTTTTTGCGAGTTTCAGGAAGGGAATGGGGAAGTGCCCTACTTGAGCGGTGAATCAAGCCCAGGCAGACTGAGGGCCAGGAAAAACAGCCCGACTATTCCAACAACCAAGTACACTGCGATCGCCATCATGCACCTCCATAAATCCTTCCTGTATCACTCCTTACTTATTAATTAAAACCCGCGCTGACACATATCGTGTCGTATGAATTTAATACGTTGAAAAGTCAAAAAAGTTCCCGGATCACGAATTTCATTTACTTTGCTATTCCCCCTTTGAATCACTGCAACGATCAGCGGATCAGGCGCGGGTAGCCGCTCCCGTGTTTGTCCACAGGGTTTGCCTGCCACACCCCGGCCACCGGCTCAGCGCAGAACCCGCAATTGCCCTCCGGTGTGAGGTGGTAGCCGCTGAGCAGGTAGCCCCGTCTCACGATCACCTGTTTACCGCATTTCGGGCAGAGCGTGTCTTCCAGCGAGCCCACCCTGCCGGGCAGGTTGCCGGCGTACACGTAGCGCAGCCCGGCTTCCTGTCCGATCTCCGCCGCCCGCTTGAGTGTCTCTGCCGGCGTGGGCGGAGCGTCTTCCCTGTAATCGGGGTGATATGCGGTCACATGCCACGGGATATCGCGCGATATCGAGGTGAGGAAGCGCCCGGTTTCCCACAACTCGTCTGAACTATCATTCATCCCTGGGATCACCAGCGTAACCACCTCCAGCCATAAGCCCAACTCGTGCACACGCCGGATCGTGTCCAGCACCGGCTGCAGCCTGCCGCCCATCTTCCTGTATTCTTCGTCGCGCATGCTTTTCAGGTCCACCTTGTAGCCGTCCAGCCACGGCGCCAGGTAGTCCAGCACCTGCGGTGAGGCGTACCCGTTCGACACGTAGACGGTTTTTAAACCGTTCGCTTTCGCCAGTTTGAAGGTCTCAACCGCCCACTCGGTCGTGATGAGCGGCTCGTTGTATGAAGAAGCCACCGCCACCGCGCCGTTGTCAACCGCGTACTGAACCAGCCGCTCGGCGGATATGCGCCTGATCGATCGCACGGCGTCCTCCGCCAGCGGGTCGCGCAGCGCCTGCGAAGAAAACCAGTTCTGGCAGAAACAGCAGTGAAAATTGCACCCCAACATCCCGAAGGTGAGCACCTCGCCGCCGGGTAAAAAGTGATTGAAGGGCTTCTTTTCGATCGGGTCGATCTGCATGCCTGCCACGTACCCGCGCGGCGCCATCAGCACTCCGTCTCGATTGAATCGCACGCCGCAGATGCCGCGCCCACCCGGTTTCACCAGGCAGTGGTGCGCGCACGCTACGCAGCGCTGGCTGCCGCCCTCGCCCGCTTCCACCAGTTCAGCCGGCGCGCTCAACCCATCCAGGATCTCTCTCGCGTTCATCTTCCCTCCATTTAGATTATACAATCCCCGTGAGCCGATCGTATCGCCAGGATATGGTAAACTCCCATCGTATGGATGAAAAAACCCTCAACACCCTGGAGTTTCCAAAGGTCATCGAGCGGCTGTTGGTATACGCTTCCTTCAGCGCCTCGGCTGACCTGGCCAGGGCGTTAACACCGGCTCCCTCGCTCAAAGGGGCGCTGGAGCGTCTGGCTACCACCACCGAAGCCCGCCTGCTGCTCAGTCTTAAGGCGGATCTCAGCGTGGGCGGCTCTCACGACATCCGTCCGCTGGCGGGGCTCGCCAGCCGCGGCGGCGTATTGACCGAATCCGAGCTGCTCTCAGTGAGCGGCACCCTGGTTTCAGCCCGCGAACTCGCCAGGCATTTTGAAAAAGTGAGCGATAAAGCCCCGCATCTCCACGAACTCGCCCGTTTCTTCCCGCCGCCTCCCGGCATCATCGAAGCCATCTCGCGCTGCGTTTCCGATAAGGGGGAGGTGCTTGACAACGCTTCTGCAAAGTTGAACTCGATCCGCTCAGAGATCAAGGTTTCCCATTCCCGGCTGCTGGCGCGCCTGGAACACATGCTGGGCGATCCGCGTACCGCCCCCATGCTGCAGGAACCGATCATCACCCAGCGCAACGGGCGTTACGTCATTCCCCTGCGCGCCGAATTCAAGGGCAAGGTCAAGTCGATCGTGCATGACCAATCCTCCTCAGGCGCCACGCTTTTCGTGGAACCCATCGCTGTGGTGGAATTGAACAACCGCTGGCACGAGCTGCAGCTGGAGGAGCGCGACGAGGTGCGCCGCATCCTCGCGGAGTTATCGGCCAGGGTCGGTGCTGAAGCCGAAGCCATCACTGCCATCGTTGACGCGCTGGCAAAATTTGACCTGTGCCTGATGTGCGCCAAGTACGCCGAAGATATCCACGCCAGCGAACCGCTCCTGCGCCCCATCAGCCCGCCGCAGGATGCCCATCATCCCGGCACCACCATCCGCCTGCTCAAAGCCCGCCACCCCCTGCTCGACCCTGAGAAAGTGGTCTCGATCGATGTCGACCTCGACGCGCGCACTTTCGCTGTGGTCATCACGGGGCCAAACACGGGCGGAAAAACGGTCACACTGAAGACGGTTGGTTTAATGGTGCTGATGGCGCAATCCGGGCTGCACATCCCGGCGCAATCCGGTTCTGAGCTTTGTTTTTTTGATGACGTCTTCGCCGATATTGGAGACGAGCAGTCGATCGAACAATCCCTCTCCACCTTCTCGGGTCACATTACCAACATCGTGCGCATTTTGCTGAAAGCCCGCACCAAGACGCTGGTCCTGTTCGACGAGCTGGGCGCCGGCACCGACCCCCAGGAAGGCTCCGCCCTGGCGCGCGCCATCCTGCTGCACCTGGTTTCCAGGCGCATCCCCTGTTTCATCGCCACCCACTACCCCGAACTCAAAACCCTGGCGCACGCCACCCCCGGCGTGGTCAACGCCAGCATGGAATTTGACCTCAAGACCCTGCGCCCGACCTACCACCTCACCCTCGGAATTCCCGGCAGGTCAAACGCGCTGCTCATCGCCAGGCGCCTCGGCCTGCCCGAAGAGATCCTGGAGAACGCCCGCCAGTTGGTGGACCCGGCGGAGCTCGCGTCTGATGAGCTGCTCAGCGAGATCCACCACCAGCGCGAGGTGGCGCGCAAAGCCCGCTCCGTGGCCGACCGCGACCGCTCCCTCGCCAACAACCTGCGCCAGGACCTGGCAAACCGGCTGGAGAAGATCGAAGAGGAACGCCGCGCCGTGCTGGAGAATGCCCGCGCAGAAGCCGAGGCCGAATTTAATGAATTGAAGCGGGAAATTGAATCGCTGCGCCGCGAGCTCCGCCGTTCAGAGCAGCCAACCCCGCTGCTCGAAGAAGTGCAGCAAAAAGCCGCTAAAGTTGAAGAGGTGCTCGAAAAAAAGACCCGTACAAAGACCCACCCGCTTCCCCGCGTTCATTTGCTGGTTGAACCCGGCAGAAAAGTACGGGTGCGCGCGCTGCAAGCCGAAGGAGTCATCGCGTCGGTTGGTGAAGAGGATGTCGAGGTGCTGGTGGGCAACCTGCGCGTAAGGGTGGACCGTTCAGAGCTTATGCCGGTATCGGCGCCGGAGACTATCCCGGAAACAAAACCTCCCGCACCCGCCCCCATGCCTGCGCGCGGCAGATCTGCCCGCACACCTTTCAGCCCGTCGCCGGGGATGGAAATTGACCTTCGCGGCATGCGCGCTGACGACGCGCTCGACAAACTGGATAATTATCTCGCCGCGGCGTACGCCAGCGGAATGCCTTTCGTGCGCATCATTCACGGTAAAGGCACCGGCCGGTTGCGGCAGGTGATCCGTGAAGCGCTGACCGAGTCAGCCCAGGTGAAGAATTTTGAAGAAGGCGGGGATAAAGAAGGCGGCGAAGGGGTGACGATCGCCCACATGCGGGAAGATTAAATAACGAGGCCGATAGCAGCTCTCCTCAAAGCACTACCGGCCTCATCTCTGCGGCCTCCCTTTGACCGCGAGTGAAAATTCACCTATGTGAGTATTTATACATCTAAGGCATTGACACAACGTTGACATATTCCCCCCGTTTTTTGCGGTATTTCTGCAGGGCGTTTCTCGCCACCGGTGTCATTGCGTTCGCCGCAAGTTGTTTGATTAACTCCTTGATCCTTTCGCGAATTTTACGGTTGTCCTTGTTTTCTCGGCCGTTAAGATTGAGGACGCGGTTCAAGAGGTACAACTCCTCCCAGATATTGTTGTAGGAATGCCTGGTTTCCAGCATTTCCAGGGTAAGACTCAATACCCTGTCTGCATCCTGGCGTAGCCCGGCAGAATGAGCGGATATCATCTCTTCACTCAAGAATACGTACAATCCACTCTCTTTAATTTTCTCCATTAGAGACCTGCATTCCAATTCAAATGTTTCCAATGTGTCGGATGTGGCCAGGGAGAAGGCCTTGACCGTGCGCGCCCTTAATGCGATGCCGGCGAGATGCTGTTCATCCGCCTCCCTGATCGCCTCCATCAACCAAACCATGCCTTCGGCGTTGCCATCAGATAACAGCATCGTTCCCAGGGTGAACCGGCTGTCGATCGTGGTGAAATTCCTGGCCGGATCCGAGATCAACTCCCGGTAATACTGCGCGGCTTTATCCCGCTCACCCAACATCCGGAAGAAATCTCCTTTTACTTTCCAGGCGTGCATGGCAATTTTTTCCGTAGGGTAATTTTTTTGGCGGTCTTCCACCTGCGCCAAGAAATTCCAGCTGGCATCAAGATTGCCAATCGCCAGGTATGACATGGCCTGGAGAAGATCCTTCAGAGAGCTCCAAAAGCGTACCTGCAGCTTATTGGCAAACTCGTCATTTTCCTCGCAGATCTGGAGGGTTTTTTGGTAATTTCCGCGGAAGTATTCCGTCATCGCCCAAATAATATACGCCTGCAGCCTGGATAACCTGCGGTTCACCCGGATGCTGTCTCTTACCGCATGAACTGCCAGGTCGTTTGCCCTGGTAATATTCCCGGTGAAACACAGCATCGCACAGATGTAGGTGATGATATTGATGCGCGCCTCCACCGATTCCGGGTCAGTTTCGCCCTCTACAAGTTGAAGCGCCTCTTCCAGGAGCGCCAGCGCCTCCATGTAATCATCCAATCCAAACCGGATATATCCCAAGGCGGATAACGCGTTGATGCGGGCTGCTTTATTCCCGGTTTGCGACAAGTAATAGATTGACTCATGAAAAGCTTCCTCGGCTCCGCGGAAATCGTTGGTGTAATAACCCACCCTGCCAATCCCGCTGTAACCCAGCCCGGTCAACAAGGCGCTATGCCTGGCGGCGCCGATCTCAAGGCTGTTGCCGTAAACCATTTCACAGGCGGGCATGTCATCCTGGTCATAGGCGTAGTTGCCCCATTCGTTGATTGCTGTGTATATAAGCTCTTCATCGAAGGACCTGGGGGCTGTCTTGATGAGATCCAGCGCTTTCCCATAAGCCCTGTAGGTGTCTTCCCGTGAAAAGATCGAACGCGCATACCGCCCGGCTGAAACCCAGGCCTCAATCGCCCTTGAATACTCTCCTGAAGCTTCATAATGAGAGGCGATTTCCGCCGAGGTTGAAGAGGCGCTCTCCTGGTGAATCTGGAGGGCGTTAGCCGCGCGCAGATGCAGGTCGCGTTTTCGCGCCAGGCTGATTTGCGAGATGACGATGATCCGCTCTATCTCTTTTGAAAAACGATACCCGCCGGAGATCCCGGTTTTCAACACCGGGTGGATGAATCCTGTCTCGACCAGTTCCTCAAGCCCGCTTAGCAAATCTTCTCCGTCAAGGATCTTCATCGCTGCCAGCGCTGCCGGGGTGAACTCGTGACCCAGAATTGACCCTGCCCTGAGAAGTTTACCCGCGTTCTCTGTAAGGAATGAGGCCTTTTTTTGGAGCTGGTTGACCAGCGATTCGGGCGGGTCGCAGTTTTCCCGTTTCAACACCTCCAATAGATCCGCTTTTAACTCCGCCGAGCGTAGACACTCGATAACGTAGGTTGGGTTCCCACCGGATAAGCGCTGGATGCTCTCAACAAAATCCTCTCCGGGCAGCCTGCCAAGAATATTATTGACGAAAAGGGCAATCTCCTCCCTGTTGAGGGGTTCCAGGTCGATCGTAACCAGTTTTCCGCTGCGGTTAACCATCTGGATCATTTCTTCCAGGGGCTGGTTTTCGTTCCTCTCCTGGGTGACAATTGCCAGCAGTCCGTGTTTTTCAAAATACTTCTGCTCGATCAGGAAGGTAACCAGCGAAATGCTCGCCAGGTCCAGCCACTTTGAGTCATCGAGGATGAAAAGGATCGGCCGGCGCGCCGCGATGATGGTCATTAAACGCAAAAAGGCGAAAAAGACGTCTTCGAACACCGGCAGCCACTGGTCAGGCGTCGTGGGAATCTGGGTGCCCGTCAGTCCCTGCCATGTATTGTGATAAAAACCCGACAGGATCTGTTTATCCTGTTCCTCGAGTTCCTCCCATTCCGTGGGTAATACTTGTTCCCTGACCGCCTTTATCAGCGCGTAAAAAGCCACATGCTCACATAATGAGTCGCTGCGTACGTAGATCAGTCTCGGGATCACTGATTGCTGAATAAAGAACTCCTTGAGCAGCCTGGTTTTGCCGGCGCCCGTTTCTCCCCGCAGCAGCAGTATCCCCCTGCGGTGCAGCACATTGGCAATCTCAGCCAGGTATTTCTCGCGGCCGACAAACCTGGGCTCGCCCGCCTCAACCTCCGGCCATTTTCCGCCTTCTGTCAGAGAGATTCCCTTGCTGTTTTGAGCGTTGTGCCTGATCTCAGCTAATCGTTCAGAAAGCGGCTCCTGCATCTCGTTGTAAAGTCCCTCAAGGTAATTCACATAGTTGATGATCTCTTGCGTTTTTCCCAGGTCTCTCAGGCAGATGAGCATGAGAAAGGTCATGTCCTCATCAAAGCGGTTGATCTCCAGCCCGCGGCCCAGCCACAGGATCGCCTGGTCCAAATCGCCGCTGGTCAGGTAATGGTCGGCCAAACGGTCGATCGCCTTCAGCCGCGCAAAGGTGTATGCCTGGTTATCCAGTTGCAGCCAGTTCTCGAACCCCTGCGCATTCAACAGCCTGACACCCTGCAGCAGCTGGTTTGAGCGGCACATTTCGAGCGCGGCCTTCAACTGCAAGACCATCCATTCCGGGAGAGAGGCTGAGCCTGTCATCTCTGTACTCCCGAGCAGCGGCGTGATGATGCGGTCAAATTCACGGTAATCTACTTCCACTAATTCGGGATTTATGGAAAGCTGATCGTTTACCGAGAGGATGATGTCCTTAACCCCAAGGTCCGTTCTCAAACGGCTCAAGGCTTCGCGCAAATTTTTTCTCCCGCTTTCCTCGGATCCCTCCGGCCAAAAAGCGGCGATCACCTCGTCGCGCGTGATGGGCTGCCGTTGCCCGGCAAGGTAAAAAAGCAGCGCTCGGTTTAACCGGCGCTTAATATGGATGGGTCTGCCATTAACCAGCATCTCAGCCGGACCCATCAACCTGATTTTTACAGTCGTTGCTGTCATCGTTTACCGGCCGGGGCGATCACTGACGCGTCACGGCGTCAAGCGCTGCCGCTCCCTCGCCCGCTCCAGGATCTCGCCGGCCGCCTTCAAGTTGGATTCGCCGGTGCTCCCGGTCATCGCAGCCATTTCCATCACCCGCGCCTGGTCATCAAGATGCTCCACGTGCGTCAGCGTGCGCTCGCCGATCACCTCTTTGCTCACCCGGTAATGCTGGTTGCCAAAAGCCGCCAGCTGCGAAAGGTGGGTGACGCACATCACCTGGTGGCGCCGGCCGAGCTGCCACATCTTTTCGCCCACCACGAACCCTACCCTGCCGCCGATGCCCTGGTCGATCTCATCAAAAATCAGGGTCGGGATGTGATCCGCCTGGGTCAGCACATTCTTAAGAGCCAGCATCAGGCGCGAGGTCTCGCCGCCCGATGCGATCTTCACCAGCGGTTTCAGCCCTTCGCCGGGGTTGGGCGCGATCAGGAATTCCACCTCGTCCAGTCCGTTTTCTTTGAAGTTCAGTTGGTCAACATTCGTGTCATCATGGAAGCTGACCGCGAATTTCGCTCCAGCCAGGCTGAGGTCGTTCAGCTCGCGTTCCATCTCGGCGCCCAGCCGTTCAGCGGCTTCCCTGCGCCGGCGGCTGAGAATTTCCCCGCTCGCGCGCAGTTTTTGGATCGTCTCCGCTTCCAGTTGTTCAAGCTCGGCGATCCTCTCGCCGGCGTTCTGCACCATTTCCAATTGCGCGCGCGCCTCGCTCCCGTACTTCAATACAGCCTCGATCGAGCCGCCGTATTTGCGTTTGAGTTGATGGATCACTTCCAGCCGTGTTTCCACCTGTTCAAGGCGTTTCGGGTTGAATTCGAGCATATCCGCGTAAACCCTCAGGTCGCGGCTTGTCTCAGACAAAATTGCTTCAGCTTCTTCCAGTTGATCGAGCAGCCCCTGTTGCTCCGGGTCCATCTTCGCAAGACCCGCCAGCAGCCGCGAACCCTGCCCCAGCATATCGGTGACCGACGAGGTCTCGGGTGATCCTTCGTCCAGCAGCGCCAGCGCCTCATGCGCCGCGGCTGCCAACGCTTCAGCGTTCGCCAGCCGGTTGCGTTCCTGCTCAAGCTCAGCTTCTTCGCCCGTGGTCAGCCTGGCCGCTTCGATCTCCTGCGCCTGAAAGGTCAGCAGTTCCGTGCGTTTTTCCGCTTCCTGCTCCAGCTGCCGCAGGTGCTTCAGCTCCCTGCGCGCTGCCTGCAGCGCGTGGTAGTGCAGCTGGTAGTCTGAGATCTCCTGGCTGCAATTGGCGTAACGGTCAAGCAGGTGAATGTGTGAACGGACGTCCAGCAGCGACAGGTGCTCCGATTGCCCGTGGATGTCGACCAGGTAGCCGCCAAGCTCCCTCAATAGACCAATATTGACGCTGCGACCATTGACCCTGCCCACGTTTCTACCACCGGTGCGCACCTCGCGTCCCAGCGTGACGAACGGCTCGTCATCGAACAGCTCTTCCCGCTTGAGTATGCTGGTCACTTCTTCAGCGCTGGAGTCCGGGATGCGGAAGACCGCCTCGATCACCGCGCGCTCTTCGCCCTGGCGGACCATGGTTCCATCGACCCGCCCGCCGACCACCGCCATCACCGCGTCAAGGATGATCGATTTACCGGCGCCGGTCTCGCCGGTGAAGATCAGCAATCCGCTCTCCAGTTGAAGCTCAAGCCTCTGGATAATGGCGAAGTTTTCGATGCGCAGTTCGGTCAGCATAGCACGATCCTCTAGATCCGGATGCCTTTCAAGCGGTAATACACGGTGCTGGTGATCAAGACGGCGTACACGCCCGGCCACAATAAGGTAAGGAGGTTAACCCCCACCCCAAACGCGCGCCAATTGAATATGATCGTGAATACTGGAACGATCAACCCTCCCAGTAAGGCGCTGCCCGCCGCGATCAGCGGAAGCAGCCTGGAGCGGCGTTTGCGCACCACAAAACGCACCGCCTCTGCAATGATCATGCCGGCAACGGGCGCCAGCAAAATCGTGAAAAAGCCGAACAGGCTGGCGATAATGCTTCCCAGGTAGGCGAGCACGCCAGCGACAATTATTGTCAGCGGGTAATCCCACCAGCGCGCGGTGTCAAAAATCTTTTGCTGCCCGCGCACGCACTCCTTGCAGCGATAGCCTGTAGGCGTGAGCACGGCGCACGACTGGCACATCGGCCGGTCACAGCGGTTGCAGCGCAACAGCGTCTCACGCTGAGGGTGCGCGTAACAATACATGGGTTGTGTGGATTCATCTGGCATTAAAAGTCACCAATAGAGGGGTTTTGTTCCATGTAATGGCTGAGGTTGCGGTAGAAATACCCCGGGTCCTGGAAGACCACGAATTTGACGGAAAGGTCGCTGGCGGTCACCAGCACGCGGTCCTCATTTTCGATCAATACCGGTTCATGCCCGTCCACGCTCATCACCGCTTCGTGATCGCTGTCCACACTGATGTTCACGCTCGCCCCTTCAGGCAGGATGACCGCCCTGTCCATTGAAAGGTGCGGCGCCACCGGGACGATCAAAATATTGCGCAATTCGGGGGGCATGATCGGGCCGCCCACTGCCAGGGCGTACGCGGTCGAGCCGGTCGGGGTCGCCGCGATGATGCCGTCTGCCACGTAACCCGCCAGCGTGTATCCGTCCACCATGGCGTGAATGCGGATCGGCCGCACCACCTGCCCGCGGCATACCACCACCTCGTTGATCACCTGGTGCGTGCTCAACAACTTGTCACCGCGCATCTGGTCGGCTTTCAGCATCATGCGCGTTTCAACCTTGAAATCTCCGTCAAGCAGACGCGGCAGGAATTCCTTCCAGTCATCCCGCGCAAGCTGCATCAGGAACCCGAACCTCCCCATGTTGATGCCCAGTATCGGCAGCCCGTGAGGCGCCGCCAGGTGCCCGGCGCGCAGCATGGTTCCGTCGCCGCCAAGCGCCAGCAGGAGATCGATCTCTTTATCCGAAATCGCGCGCTGCAGGTTCGGGTCATCGGTCGTGGCAACAAAACTGTCCAGCCCTTTCTTCTTGAGCCACGATCTCATGCTGTCGCCCTGATCCAGCGCTTCCAGCGACCTGGGTCTGACAACGATGGCGATATTGCGAATGAGGGTTCCGTTTCCGTCCATGTCTAATTATTATAACGAATATTCTTGTCTTTTGAACCGTCTGCCAGATCCTCCCACCCGCGACCCGGGCGGTAGATCCTTCTCAACAAAAATCACCAGGGAACGCAGCCCTGGTGATCTGTTTCAACTTTATACCCGCACCCGGTCAATCAAATTTATCGGCGAACTTATCCGAAAACTTCTGCAACGCGTCCTGCAGGTGCTGCTCGCGCAGGCTGAGGGTCAGGTCTGCCCGCGTTCGTTCGATGATTCCCCTTACAAGGTCGGTCTGGCGGCGCAGGCCGTTGGTGATGGCGTCGGGGTAATCCATCGTTACCAGGAAGTTGTAGATCTCGTCCATGGTGTTCAGCAGCCGTTCCGCCTCTTCTGAGTACCCCTGGCGCAGGATATCCAGGCAACGCCGGCGCAGTTCACCGATGGTTTCGGCCAGTCCGTTGACGTAGGTTGGGTATTCAATCCCCAGGTCCTCCGGTCGCGGCAGCCGCTGGTTGCCGATGAGCGCGAAGGTCAGGTTGGCTTCAGCGAATTCCTTGATCGCGTCCTGGGTGTAGCCGGCGTGATACAGATCTGGGTAAGAAGCCAGGTCGCGCTGCATATTCAACACCAGGAGATGCGCTTCATTGAGCATTTCCTGGGCCTGCATGAACTCGCTGCGGTGGATGGCGCGGATCGTCAGGGCGGCCAGGCGCGTCAATTGGCGCGCCTTGACCAGCGTTTCATCGCGCACGCGGGTACGTTCATCAAATATCTTGCGGGTGTTGTCTACGATCTCTTGAAAATCCTGCATGTCTCAATCCGTCTTGGGGGGTTCAGGCGGGTGCACCTGTTTGAAAAGGTCGTTTGCCAACCCGGGATCACCCGGCAAACGGATCTCGCCGAAAACCGCCTCGTAGCGCGCGATGTTCTCAGTGAGCGCGCGCAATAGAAGCTTGGCGCCAACTGGTGACAATAACACCCGCACGAGCACGGGCAGCAGTTTCTGCCCGGGTAGAATACGGCTGAAATCGACGATCAACTCGGATGGCGTGTGGCTGATGCGCGCCAGGTTGCTATAAACCGGTTCTAAGCCATCCGGGAGCTCCATCGGGGGCATCCCCGGAGCCGGATTCTTGGGTTCGGCGTTCATCGCATCAACCTAGAACGGGATCTCTTCGGAGGGGGCGATGTCGAGGTCCTCTTCCGGACCACCTTCGCCCGCGCCTTCAGTCCTTTGCGAGAGGAACTTCACAGTCTGCGCTGTCACCTCGTAAGACGCGCGCGGGGTGCCATCCTGTCCAACCCAGGTTCTCGGTCCGCCGGTCTTGGCATCCACAGTTAAGCGCCCCTCGATCAAAACCAGTTTGCCCTTCTGCAGGTAAGTATTGCAGGTTTCAGCCAGCTTCCCCCACGCGGTCACGCGGAACCATACCGTCTCTTTGACCGGTTTCCCGCTTTGGTCGGTGTACTGGCGGTCCGTGGCAACCGAAAAACTGGTCACAGCCTGCCCGGTCGGGGTGAAGCGCATTTCAGGGTCTCTTCCAAGCCTGCCAACGATAACTAATTTTTGAAACATGTGAACCTCCTCGTGTAACGTACAGAAATGTCGTGTAATTGCATGTTAATTGTACACGAAAAGAAAAAAACACCAAGAAAAAAACACCGCATATGGATGTCACAGGAAAAGGGGGATGGCATCGGGCGGGCCGGAACGGACCAAAAATGTTTGATGTTATAATCCTGTTTGTGAAAACGGTTAAACCCGGTGCAATTCTCCCCGCCATCCTCCTTGGCCTGGTAATCACAGCCCTGCTGATCAGCTCGGCGATGTTCTCTGCGCCCGTCCGCGCCCAGGTGCTCTACTTCACGCCCACGGCAGATGCCAGCGGCGCGATCTACTATGTTGTCAACGCGAACGATACCTGTGACAGCATCGCGCTGGTAAACAACATCCCCCTGGATACCCTGCGGACCTTGAACGGGTTGGACCTGGACGAGTGCCGCTTCCTGCAGGTGGGGCAGAAGCTTCTTCTCGGTACCGTCCCGACCGCGGTTATCACACCAGGTCCTTCTCCTACACCCACCTCGATCCTTCCCACTCCCGAGCCGATGAAGGGGTTCGGCACCATCTGTGTTTACCTGTACGATGATGTCAACGGCAACGCGATGGCGGAGGAGGAAGAGGTAACCGATAAAGGGCTGGCCGGCGGCGCGGTGAGCATCAGGCACAACGAGGGCGTCTACGCCAACAGCGGAACGACCCTGGGAACCGGTGAATCGCTGTGTTTTGAGGACATCCCGGAAGGCGAGTACAGCATCAGCATGGCCATCCCTGAAGGCTACAACCCTACCTCCAGCCAGAACATTACCGTGCTGCTTAAAGCCGGGGACACCTCTAATATCAACTTCAGCGCCCAGGTGAGCGGCAGCGCCCAAAACCCGGCCGGGAATGGCGAGGAAGGTGGTTCAACGCTCCTGGCGGTCATCGGCGGGGTGATCCTGCTCGCCGGCATCGGGGTCGGACTCTACGCCCGTTACATCCTTAAAAACAGATAAAAAGACGGTTTGCAAACCGTCTTTTTCATTAACTTAATTCAATTCATTCTCCCGGCCTTGGCACGGGTTTGTTATTTAATCCCCAAAACGTTGTTCTTTCCAGATGTCCGCTTCGTTGTGGTAACCGGCCTGTTCCCAGAAACCGGGTTTATCCTCCCGGGAGAATTCCAGCCCTCTCAGCCATTTTGCGCCTTTCCAGAAATACGGGGTCTTCAGATCTCCCTTGTCCGGGATCGCGCCGACGATCCCGCGCAGCGGGTAGCCGTGATCGGGTGTGATGGGCTTGCCTTCGTAATGGGTTGCCATAAGGAAGTTCTCCGCCAGCACGATATCAAGCGGCAGGTTGGCGGTAAACCCGTATTCGGCGTGCTGGATGACATAATTTACCCCGGGTTTGAGCACGACCAGCCCCAGATCGAGCAGGGTGCGCACCGAAACCCCTTCCCACTCCGTATCAAACTTGCTCCAGCGCGTCACGCAGTGAATATCCATTTTCAATGGTGTCCGGGGAAGTTTCTCAAACTCGGTCCATGTCAGGCGCAGCGGTTTCTCCACCTCACCCCAAACGCGGAAGTCCCATTTCTCCAGGTCGACCAAAGGCACAGGTCCATAGTGCAGCACCGGGAACTTCTGGGTCAACGACTGCCCGGGCGGCAGCCGTCCTTCCTTTCTCATCTTCTCTTCATCAGATTTTCTAAAAAAGAACGTGTCCATTCTTCACCTCTAAGACGTTATCTTCGGAATTGTATCTTAAATAAGGCGCTAATTTGTGGAATTACATGAGAATTGACGCTTATTCCGGCAATCGATTACAATTATTCGGCTGAGGTAACCGGATGCTGCTTTACCCGCAAATCCCCGAATCTTTTGAGACCAGGCTGCTCAAGTTGCATCGCGACGCGGCCGAGTTAATGCGTGAGCTTTCCATGGATACGGTGCTTGAAAAAGCCGCCTTCATCGCGCTCGAACGCTCCGAGGCAAGTTACGCCGCCATTGCCACCCTTGACGAGAACGGCGAACTTGAGCGCTTCATCCCATCCGGCATACCCAGGGTGCAGATCGATCAAATTCCCCATCCACCGCGAGGTCTGGGGCTGATCCGGGAAATGATGGACACCCGCAAACCCATCCGTCTACCCAATATCAGCAAATACCCAGGGCGTTCCGGCTTTCCTCCGTTCCACCCCGATATGCGCTCCTTCCTCGGCGTTCCCCTGTTCCAGGGGGTGCGGCAGATCGGCGCGCTGATCATGACCGACAAAGTGACCACCGAGGAATTCAGCGCCGAGGACCAGCACCTGATGGAGATCCTGGCGAATTACGCCTCGACCGCCATCGTCAATGCGCGCCTCTTCCGCGATTACGTCACCCGCGACCGGGTGCTCACGCGGCAGAACGAGAACCTTTCCTCGCTAAACCAGCTGGCTTCCGCCCTCACGACCGGCACCGAGATCAAGGAAATCCTGGACCAGGGCCTGTCCCAATTGATGGACTACCTGCGCCTGGAAGTCAGCGAGATTTTCATCAAGAATGAGGAGAATAACCAGCTCAACCTGTTTGTTCACCAGGGTGAGTCGGTGGAGACCCTGTGGAGACCCAGGCAGTTCCTGGTCGGCGAGAGCACGGTCGGGCGGGCAGCCAGGGACGATACCCCGATCGTTCTCAACCTCACTGAAAATGAGTACGCCGACCTCAACCCCGAGACCAGGGTGCGCGGTCTGCACCAGCTCGCCGCCATCCCCATGACCGGCAGGCGCGGGCTGATCGGCGTGTTATGCGTCGCCACCTGCCATCCCCAACCGCTCGAAGAGAACGACGTCCAGTTCGCCCACGCCATCGCCGCCTGGATGGCGACCGCCATCGAGAACATCCGCCTCAATATCCAGGGGCGTCGCCTGGCGATCCTGGAAGAGCGCGAGCGCATTGGTATGGACCTGCACGACGGCATCATCCAATCCATCTACGCGGTGGGGCTCACGCTGGAACACGCCAGGCTGCTGCTCAAGGATTCCCCCGACCAGGCGGGAAACCGCATCCAGCAGGCGGTAAGCGACCTGAACGCCACCATCCGCGACATCCGCGCCTACATTCTCGACCTTCGCCCCAGGCAGCTGAAGAACGAGAACCTGATGCAGGGCATCAACCGCCTGGTGCAGGAGTTCCGCGCTAACACCCTGGTGGAGGTCAATGTCACAGGTCCCAAGGACGGCGTAGCCAGCCTGCCGGAACCGCAATCACTGGCGTTGTTCCACATCTGCCAGGAAGCCCTGGCGAACATCGCCAAGCACGCCAAAGCCCGCCACGTTGATATCACCGTCTGGACCACGGCGGAGCGCACCCTGCTGGAGGTGCATGATGACGGGCGCGGGTTTGACGCGGAACAGGTCAAACTCTCCATTGGGCACGGTCTTTCGAACATGGAAACCCGCGCGCTCAACGCCGGCGGCGAGGTGGACATCAACGCTGAGCCTGGCAAGGGGACGACCGTGCTCGCCTGGGTGCCCTTCCCCGAACCGGAATTCCCCGGTGTGGACCGCGTCTTCGGATAGGTTGCCAGCCCCGTTCCTTTCGGCTAAAATCGCTGTATGAGCTGGAACCTGCTGGGTCACACCTGGGCTGAAACCCTGCTGCAAAAACACATCGCTAATCACGAAACCCGCCACGCCTACCTTTTCACCGGCGCCCCGGGCATCGGCCGGCGCAGCCTGGCGCTGGCATTCGCCAGCGCGCTCAACTGCACCCAGCCGCCCGAATCCGCGGGCTACTGCGGCAGCTGCCGCGCCTGCCGGCTGACTGCCGCCATGCAGCACCCCGACCTCGCCATCCTCAGTCCGCAAAATGACAGCCGGATGATCAAGGTGGACCAGGTGCGCGAGCTGCAGCACACCCTGTCGCTGACACCCTACGAAGCGCGTTACCGCGTCGCCCTGCTGCTCAATTTTCAACTGGCGAACGCCAACGCCCAGAACGCCCTGCTGAAAACGCTTGAAGAAGCGCCGGAAAAGGTCGTCCTGCTGCTCACCGCCGACAGCGCCGAATCGCTGCTGCCAACCATCGCCTCGCGCTGCGAGATCCTCCGCTTGCGCCCGGTATCGGTGGAGCAGCTGGAGGAAGCGCTGGTTACCCGCTGGAACCTGGCGCCGGAAAACGCCCGCCTGTACGCGCACATCGCCAACGGACGCCCGGGGTTGGCGCTGCAAATGGCGGCTGACCCGCAGCTGCTGGATAAACGCAAGACCTGGCTGGATGAACTGCTGCGCCTGCTGCCGCTGGACCGGCGCGGACGCATCGCGGCTGCCGAACCGCTGTGCCGCAACCGCGATCAGTTAAGGCTGACGCTGGAGGTGTGGCTTTCCTTCTGGCGCGACCTGTTGATGATCGCCCACGGCATGGACAACAAGGTCACCAGCGTGGACTACCTGGCGGATCTGCGCCGGATCGCCGACGGCATCGCTCAACCGCAAGCCCTGGGCGTGGTCAACCGCCTGATCCGCGCGCTGGACGAGCTGGAAGCCAACGCCAATCTGCGCCTGCTGCTGGAAAACGTATTATTCGACTTTCCCCGAATTAATTGAATTCTTGTACCAGTAACGCCCGCAGCTCCCGTTCCAATTCCTGGAAGCCGGGGGTATAGCGCAATTCCTCATCCCGCGGACGCGCCAGCGGCACCTGCACGTCCCTCAACACGCGGGCGGGGCGCGTGGTGAACACCAGCACGCGGTCAGAAAGCAGCAGCGCTTCGGATATGGAATGGGTGACCATGATAACGGGCGTCTGCCGAGCCTGCCAGATCCGCAGCAGTTCGGCTCCCATTTTTTCGCGCGTCAGGGCGTCAAGCGAGCCAAAGGGCTCGTCAAGCAGCAGCAGGTCAGGTT
>CAYYBP010000029.1:0-18391 GCA_964470275.1 uncultured Anaerolinea sp.
GGCGTTCGCCAGCTGATTTACAGTCAGTCCCCTTTGGCCACTTGGGTAACCGTCCTTTTCAAGCCGTTACCGGCTTGCAAGTGAGTCCATCTGCGAAGATGGTGCCCACTCGCCAACCTGTAACTGAGCCGACAATGGGAATCGAACCCATAACCTGTCGCTTACAAGGCGACTGCTCTGCCGATTGAGCTATGTCGGCGCATCAATTGTTAAATAGCAAAACAGCGTGTTAGATTATACCAAAGCCCTATCTCTTAGACAAGGTTTTAAAAATTCGCCGCAAGGCGAACGGGTCATTTATATCAAACCCGGCATCACCCGTCAAGGAGCAAGTGTTCTATTTTTGTGTTTTGACTGATGAATTTTGGTAAAACACTTCAGAGATTCTTCATGGTGAAGTAACCCTCAAGCCTGGCAGCCTTCAAGATGCGATTGAACGGCGCGGGAAAGTATTTCCACGCTTCCTCCGCGTCCAGGTCGGCTGGGTCAACAAGAAAATAACTCAGTCCCTGCCATTCCAGCACCCCAGCCCCAGCTGCCAGGATATTGCGATACCAGTCCACGTGATTCCCGTACGTCAAGGCAAATACAAACCGGTTGTCATTTTGCGCCACGATGACCGGCGTCGCGTAATCCTTTCCACTCACCCTGCCGCGATGCCGGATCACCGCGATCGGGCTGTGTTTCTTCCCAGCAATCACCATCATCAACCGGTTGAGAAAGCGTTTATTGAAATAACGTACCTGGTTGGGTATCTTCATTGGACTCTTTTCTTCGATGGTCAGTTCAAGGCTCGTCCGGCCTGTTTGAGCACCGCCAGGGCCTGGACGGTAACAAATTCGTTCACGCGGGTGCGGCCAGCCCCACCCCAATCCACAAAGGAGATGCCCGAACCTTTCTGCATGGTCTTCACAACCCTGTAATACTTCTTCTCGGTCGCGAATCCGCCGCCCGGCAGCCGTTTCGATTCAAGCAGATCAAGCGATGCCGCGCAGCGCGGGTCAGAAAGCCTGCCAACTTCAGCCATGGTGCGCAACCCCGCCAGCAGGTCATAATGCCAGTAAGAAGGGTAAGCGATTTGGGTGAAATCCTCTGAGATCACTCCCCGGTCGCTCTTCCGTAGATAGAGCCAGTGGGAAAGGAATACCTCGACTGCTCTATCCGCTGATTCTCGCGCGCGCGCATCACCCGACGCCCTGGCATAAGCGTCCATCGCTCTCAAGGGGATCCAGGTTTCATGGAACGAGGAATGCGTCGCAGCGGGTTTTTTATCGCAGTTCCAGCCGCCGTCCGGCCACTGCCACTTAAGCAGGTTCTCAACGATCAGCGTGATGCTGTCAGCTACGATCCCCAATTTCAACATCGAATAGACAATGGAAGCCTCCTGCAGCGCACACCTGCGCCAGCGTCCGTCAATCAGCGGCACGCTCTTCAGGTGCTTATCACTTAGAAGCCAATCGAGGGTCTGGTCGCGGAGCGGCACCAGCCCCTGGTCGCCCGCCGGGTAAGCAAGGTCCGCCAGGAGTAGCAGCGTCCAGAACGACCCCATCCACTTGGTGTAGGCATGCCAGGGGAACCTGCCGTCTGCCCCTCGATGTACGAGCATACGGGTGACGCGATTCGATGTACGGATGTTCTCCTGCAGCTCCCGCATTTCCGCCGAGGATGGGTCTTCGCCCAGCACTTCACGCCGGTACAGGTAACGGACGGATGGTTCTGTGGACGTCAACAGTAATTCATGCATGCTTGTTTCACTCATCTCCCGGTCTCCTTTTGTGGGCAAATTTCAGTTAACTGACAGGTAATGTTCCAACAGCTCGCGGGTGATCATATTCGCCGAGCTCGATTTTTGGGCACACTTGTAACGCGCGCAAATCTGCCCACACAGCACGGATTCCTCCAAATTTCGGCCTTCCAGAACACGGCTCAGCAGGAAACCAGACGCAAAGGAATCGCCTGCCCCGTTGGTGTCTACAACAGGCAGGTCCATACTCACCGCGGGATAAGAACAAAGGCCAGCCGCGCTTCCAATCATACAGCCGCTCTCACCCATTGTGGCCAGAACAATCGCGTTTGGATTGATATGTAGAAACGCATGCATGACAGGTTTTGGGTCGGGGTGATTGACAGAAGAAAAGAAGATGTAATCCGCGTATTGGATAAAATCCCTCCGGTAAGGATCATCCGGATCGACCACGTCCTGAATATCACAGGCAACCGTGATGCCCAGTTCCCGCGCAGGAGCCAGAAGCAGACGCGCCCAGTCAGGGATATTAAAATGTGCCAGCCTTGCGCCCCGCATGGCGTAAAGGCACACTTCCAGCGGAGGGCGCAACGCCATGTGGCTCTTCCCGTCGTAAAAATTTTTCCGCCTGCCATCGGGGGAAACCAGGTTGATGGTGCGGCTGGTACCGCAGGGATCGATGAACAATGCACTTGTATCAATCCCATTCACCCGCAAGATTGAACGAATTTGCTCGCCCATCCAATCCGCCCCGACATAGCCGATAAAACCGGTGGATGCCCCAAGACGGGCGTAAGCCTGGCAGGCGTACCCGCCAGCCTGCCCGATGGTATCGAGGTTCTCTGTGAAGTTGGCTTCGTGTTTGAGGTCTATCGCGTTGCCGGTAAGGAAAACATTGGTATCAATGCCGATATTGCCGATCACCACAACCTGTGGGTCCACGTTGTTCATGCTTACCCCGCTACCCCAGCAGTTCGCCTTTGAAGACCGTGATCGCCTGACCGCTGATCAACACCCGCTCGCCCGCTAACTGAACACGCAGCAAGCCGCCGCGGGCAGAGACCTGCCGGGCAGTCATCCCCTCTTTGCCAAGTTTCGCCCCCCAATACGGACCAAGGATGGTATGCGCCGAACCGGTGACCGGATCTTCGTTCACCCCGATCCACGGGGCGAAATACCGGGAAACAAAATCCACCCCGGCCTGTTGTGACCGGCTGGTAACGATCAACCCGCGTCCGGGAACACTGGACAGGGCGGGGAAATCAGGCGCGAGGGTTACAATCTCGTCTTCACTGGCATATTCCAACAACCATTTGTCTCCGCTGATGCCGCTGAAAACCGGTTTTCCGCCGACCGCTGCGATTACTGCTTCCGGTAGGTTTCCAGGCGATAACGGGTTTGCCGGGAAGTCCAACGTGATCCATTCGCCTGATTTCCGCGCCCCAAGCCGGCCGGCGCGCGTGGAAAATGTGATCGCCGTCTCAATCGGCACCCTGCCGGTCTCCCACAGGATATGCGCGGCCGATAAAGTCGCGTGCCCGCACAGTTCCACCTCAGTGCCCGGGGTGAACCAGCGCAGGCTGTAATGTCCGCCAAGCGGGTAAACGAACGCGGTCTCCGAGAGGTTCATTTCCCCGGCAACCCGCAGCATCCATTCCGGCTCAGCATCTGAATCCAACAACACGACAGCCGCCGGGTTGCCGTTGAAGGGTTTGTCTGTAAAGGCATCCACCTGAAAAAGAGGTAAGGGTCGCATGGTCATCCTATTCTGATTAAAATATCAGGCGATCACTTCACCGCCATGAAAATACAGGCGGTAGATGAGATCTCTATTCTGCAGGATCATTTCCTCGCCGTTGAACCAATCCAGGTCCCCCGATACCACGCAGCGGTATTGAAAAATTCCTTGCGTGTATTCCGCTGGTCCGCGTTGTGGCATTTCGAGTGAACCCAGGAGCAAAGCGTTTTTAAGGAAGTGACTGAAACCGTAGGGGATCTCTGGAATGAGCATTTTTCCGGAATAATTCATCCCCCAAACAGGCTCGCCTTTATACCAGACTGCTTCCTCTCCGATGAAGGCAAATCCGCCCAGGTATGTGTCGATGTAAAGAAAAGGCGCCTCCTCATAAGACAGGTCGTGCGAGCCCGGCCTTGAGACAAGGTCGGGTGCCTTCCCTGATGCGTACGTGTTCCTTTTCGCCTTTAGCAGGAAATCCAGTAAATCTGCGGGTAACATGGTCACTCCATTGATCGAAAAATACGGATACATAATTGTACGTTTTTTTCAGGGGGAATACAATCATTTTATGGGATATATGTTCTATATTTAAGAAATCATGCTACAATATCTGCATGGACCTGTTCGATCACGCGATGAACGAAGACCTGCAGCACGAAGCTCCGCTGGCTGCCCGGCTGCGGCCGCGGACGCTGGATGAGTTCGTTGGACAGGATCACATTATCGGCGAAGGGAAACTTTTACGCCGTGCGATCATTGCGGACAGGCTCTTTTCCTCCATCATCTTCACCGGCCCGCCCGGAACTGGCAAGACCACCCTCGCCCGCCTGATCGCCCAACACACCCAGGCTCACTTTGAGAATATCTCGGCGGTGCTGGCGGGTGTGGCCGACCTGCGGCGGGTCATCGCAGAATCCACAGACCGACGCAGGCTGTACCGGCAGCGCACGATCCTCTTTATCGATGAGGTTCACCGCTGGAATAAAGCCCAGCAGGACGCGCTGCTCCCGCACGTGGAAAACGGCATGGTCACCCTGATCGGCGCGACCACCGAAAACCCTTATTTTGATGTCATTCCAGCGCTGGTCTCCCGCTCGCGAATTTTCCGCCTGGAACCTCTCACCCAGGCACAGCTGCTGATCATCCTGGAGCGTGCGCTCACCGACCGCGAATTCGGGTACGGCAACAGAAACGTGGTGATCGAAGAAGACGCCAGGCAGCATCTCACCCACGTAGCCGGCGGCGACTCGCGCAACCTGCTGAATGCCATTGAACTGGCTGTGGAGACAACTCCGGTCGACTCCGACGGCGTGATCCGCATCACGCTGGATGTCGCCCAGGAGTCCATTCAAAAACGCGCCCTGTTGTATGACCGGATGGGAGATGAACACTACGATACCATCTCCGCCTTCATCAAATCCGTGCGCGGCTCTGACCCGGATGCCGCCTTGTACTGGCTGGCCAAGATGATCCTGGCGGGCGAAGACCCGCGTTTCATCCTGCGCAGGCTGATCGTGTTATCTGGAGAGGATATCGGGCTGGCAGACCCGCATGGTCTGCAGGTGGCGGCCGCGGCAGCCTACGCCTACGAATACATCGGCATGCCTGAAGGTATTTACCCGATCGTTGAAGCAACCCTTTACCTGTCAACCGCCCCCAAGTCAAATTCGGCCGGGGCGTACTTTGCCGCGCGCAGCTCGATCGAACAAGATGGCGCCGGGCCCGTCCCGACCCATTTGATGGACGCCAGCCGCGACGCCAAAGGGTTTGGTCACGGCAAGGGATATCAATACCCGCACCTGTTCCAGGACCATTTCACGCCGCAGCAGTACCTGCCGGATTCCCTGGTGGGGACGCGTTTTTATGAACCCTCGATCCAGGGGTACGAAGCCCAGGCGGCTGAACGCGTTGAACGCTGGCGCAAAGCCCAGGCGCAGGCGCTGGGGGTTGAACCTCCGCCTGAAAAAAGATCATGACCATATATTACTTCGTCCGTCATGGGAGCACTAATGATTCGGGAAAACGGATCACGGGTTATATTCCTGGTGTTGAACTAAATAATGAAGGAAGACAGCAAGCGAGAAGGATAGCAGAATATTTTGCCTCAATTACATTGACAGCTATTTATTCGAGCCCGCTTGAAAGAGCAATAGAAACAGCGGAACAAGTTGGATACAAGAAATCAATTACGATACAACCAATAAGTTTTCTAAAAGAAATTAATTTTGGGTGTTATCAAGGCAGGGGTGAAGATCTGAGGGGTGATACCTTATGGGAAACCTTCCTGACAAAACCCGCCAAAACCCGTTTTCCTGAGGGGGAATCAGTGGCGGAGGCGCAATTACGTGTTATCGAAGGATTAACCGAATTATCTCGAAAACACCCAGAGAATGATGAAGTATTGTGTGTTGCTCATTGTGAGATTCTACGACTGGCGATTGCTTATGCTTTGAGAATGCCTGTAGATGAATACATGAGGATTACGATCGACACGGGGTCAATTAGCAGAATCAGATATACCGAGACAGAACAACGGGTTGAATTCCTAAACCATAAACCTTGATCAGTTCGTAATATTAGTTAATAAGTAAGGAATTGCTTTTTTCACCGCCACCGCCCGGTGGCTGATTTCGTTCTTTTCCGTCATTCCGAGTTCAGCCATGGTTTTTCCCGCCCTGGGGATCCAAAAGAGCCGGTCATAGCCGAACCCGTGCTTACCTCTCTCATGGTCTAGGATCTCCCCCTCGATCGCGCCGTCGAATGTGATGATCGGCATACCCGGGATCGCCACCGCCACCACGCACCTGAAGCGCGCTGGCCAGGGCTGCGGATGAGCTGCCAGGGTTTCCAGCAACAACTTGCGCCGGTCGGCATCCCCGGCACCCGGCAGAGGGGAGAAACGCGCAGAATGCAGCCCGGGCGCGGCGTTCAGCGCGTCGACTTCAAGCCCGGTGTCATCCGCGATGGTGATCAGGCCGCTCGCCAGGCAGTACGCCTCGGCTTTCAGGATGGCGTTCTCGGAATAAGACGCGCCTGTCTCCTCGACAACAAGGTCAAGCTGAAGCCCCTCTGGCGTTACCAGGCTGCACGGCAATCCCGCCAGGAGCTCCATCAATTCACCCTGCTTGCCGTGGTTCGTAGTTGCCAGCAGCACCTTTTTCAGTGTTTTTTTATTCATTTTTATCATAAATATTATAATAAATTGACTTCAAGTTCTCGACGTGCTATAATCTTGGTTGTTAAAGATTATATCCCGATTACCGATAGTGAATTGTGGCCAAAGAACGCTTCCCATTAAAGATTAACGTCGGTTTCTTTTTTAACCTGCCGATCGGTAGTTATCGGGACATTCACTTTGAATTCCCTGAACTGAATCTACCTCCAGACCTGGATGTAACGAATTTTTCAGGGCAGGTCCATGTTTCCCGCACCCCGCAGGGATTGCTGTTCGAAGGTAAATTCAAGGCGGTCGTCGCCACAGAATGCGTCCGCTGCCTCGAGCCATTCAACCAACCGTTGGAGACTGAGTTTAACGAGGTGTACGCGTATAAGTCCCATTCTTTCACTGAATCGGGGCTGTATGTTCCCGAAGATGGCAATATCGATTTGAGTCCCATCGTCCGCGAATACCTGATGCTGGAAAATCCGATGAAGCCATTGTGCAGACCTGATTGCCAGGGGTTGTGCGTTGTATGCGGGGAAAATCTTAACACCGGCACTTGCGAGCACCAGGCTAGAATCATACTCGAATAGACTTTCTGGGGCTGTTCAGGGGCGGTAAGAATAACAGTAACAAGGAGACTCTCAGGTGGCGAATCCCGGAAGACGATCCAGAAGTTCAGAAGTGTTGAATTTATTATTGGAAAAAGCGGATATTCAGGGTTATCTAACAACTGAAGACTTGATGGAGTTTTACCCCGACGTGACCAGGGACGCGGAGCGCATCGAAGCCGTGCTGGTCGCCCTGCGCCGCCGCGGGGTTGAGATCCTGGACGGGGACACCGACACGGACTTCATTGACCACGAGTCCATTTCCCCCGTGTCAGATATGGATAGCTTCTCTAATCTCGAGAGCATCTCTTCTGATGACACCATCGGGTTGTACCTCAAAGAAATGTCGCGCGTGCCACTTTTGAAAATGACCGAGGAGATGGATATCGCCCGGCGCATTGAGGATGGACGGTCCAGCAAACAGGAACTTGACCAATCCAACGGTGGCTGCCCGGCGCGGCGCAAAAAGGTCCTGCAGCAGCAGGTGGAAGATGGCATGCTTGCCCGCGAACATTTGATCAAGGCCAATACACGCCTGGTAGTCAGTGTAGCCAAAAAATACGTCGGCCGCGGGGTGCCCTTCCTCGATCTCATCCAGGAGGGCAACCTGGGATTAATGAAAGCCGTGGAAAAGTTCGATTACCACCGCGGCTTCCGGTTTTCAACCTACGCCACCTGGTGGATCCGCCAGACCATCACGCGCTCGATCGCTGACCAGGGTCGCACCATCCGCGTGCCGGTTCACATGGTGGATCGCATCCGCCAGTTGTACAAATTAACCCACGAGATGGAGCAAAAACTGGGGCGTATTCCCACCAACGATGAACTTGCGGAACGCCTTGATACCACCACCCCCAAGATCGAATGGATGCTGCGCGTTTCCTGGCTGCCGCTCTCACTTGAAAGCCCCATTAATGACGAGGAAGAGGATTCAGAACTTGGGCAGTTCGTGGAAGACCAGCTCACCCCCACGCCGATCCAGAGCGCGTATTCAAAACTTCTGCGCGAAAAGATCGAAGAGGTGCTCGATACACTGCCTCCGCGCGAAGCGCGCATCCTGCGTTTGAGATTCGGGCTGGAAAACGGCCACAATTACACGCTTGAAGAAGTGGGGGAGAAATTCGGCCTCACGCGAGAGCGCATCCGGCAGATCGAAAGCAAGGCGCTCAGGCGGCTGCGCCACCCGCGCCGTTCCCGGCAGCTGAGAGAGTATATGTAGAAAAGAAGACCACCCTCGCGGGTGGTCTTTTGTACAATCAAATCCAATACAACAGGCTGTCGGTTAACCGCCCATCCGCTGCTGGACGTCTGTTTCATTCTCCCAGCGCATGACCGCTTCGTGGATCAATTGTCGGATTTGCGGGTAGGGCACATCTTCAACCCCGGAGTATTTTTCCATACCCACCCACACATCAACGCCGTTCTGTTGATTCTCGATCAGGGTAACCCCTTTTTCCTTCAATTCAGTGCCTTCGAGCAATTCCTGCAGGATCAGGCTGATCTGCTCGGTGATCGAGAGCTGGCCGGAAGGTTCCACAGGGGCGGCTGCCAGCGCCTCTTCTTCCTCGGTTTCAAGTGATTGCTGAAGGACGCTGATCACATCTTCATCACCCGCGGGCTGTGTGAATGGCGATACAGCTTCGATCCTTTCTTCGAGCGCAGGCTTAGCCGCGGGCTCACTGACAGGATAAAAGACCGGCGGAACTGCGGCTTCATGGGGTTTCTCGACCGACCAGGCCTGCCACAGTGATATCAATTTCAATACCTTCTCTTTTTGATCCTGCGAAAGGTCGCCAAATTTTTTATAATACCCGCCGTCCATCTCTGTGAGAACCGTCCTGGCGGCTGGCGAATACCATAGCCTGCCGACCTCGCCAAAACCCTCCCGGAGAATTTCGGGGGGCGCGTGTTTTTTCTGCTGGTTATCCTTGTTGGAAAAAATGCTGGATAGAAGCAATCCGATAAAAATTCCGATAACAGCAGCCAAAAATAGGAAAATGACGGTCAAGTTGGCATTCATATGTTCACCTCACCATTCCCGCCTGCCATTCGCAGGCAATTCATCTGTTTAAATATTATGCGATTAATTGCGCGTAAATGCAACACCAATTCTCGATCAATTGACCGGATCAAGCGGCTGGCAAACCGGGCAATAATGGGTGCCCCTTTGCCCCACCACACTGCGCTCGATCAACCCGCCGCACCGCGGGCATTGGCTTCCCGTCCGCTGGTACACATTGAAATAATTCTGAAAATCTCCGCCCCGGTACACCCAATCGATGCTCGCCCCGTTGCGCATGATCCCCTCCCGCAGCACCTGCCTGATGGCGCTTAGCAGCCCGGCCGCCTGCCCGGGTCCAAGCGTGTTCGACTTCCTGAGTGGATGGATGCCGGCCAGGAACAGCGCTTCATCGGTGTAAATATTGCCCAATCCAGCGATGAACGACTGGTCAAGCAGCAACGGTTTGATGGAGCGGCTGCGTCGTTGCAGCATTCCATAAAAGCATTCCGCAGTCAATTCCTCGTCAAACGGCTCAGGGCCGAGTGTACACCAGACATCCAAGGGATCCTTTACCAGCCACAGGCGTCCGAATTTACGCGGGTCGTTGAATACCAGCCGCGTGCCATCCGCGAACCCCAGAATGACCCTGTCGTGGACCTGGTTTTCGCTCGCCAGGGGTTCCACCCGGATATCCCCGCTCATGCGCAGGTGTATGAACAGCCAATCGTGCGTCAAACGCAGTACAAGGTACTTGCCCCTCCGCAGCACCTGTGTGATTTCCTGGTGGATGATGTCGCGGCAGAAATCAGCCGGCACGGGCTGGGCGATGGAACGCTCCCAGAGCACCATGGCGCTCGCAATCGTGCGTCCAACGATCCCGGGGCGCTCGTTCAGGGCACCCAGCTCCTTAAATGGCAGCGCAACTGGATTGCGCAATGAACAGGCAATCGTCTCGACTTCAGGTAATTCAGGCATCAGCCGGTTTTCAGGATATTATTCGTTGAACAGCTCGCCAACGCTGCGGCCCTCGTTGGCGCGCAGGATCACCTCTCCCAGCAGCGGCGCGATGGACAGAACGGTCAGGCGGCCGCCAAATTTCTTGAACCTTGGCGACTGGATGGGAATGGTATCGGTCGTGATGAATTCTGTCACGGGCAGGGCTGAGAGACGGTCAACCGCGTTGGCTGAGAACACCGGGTGTACAAAGACCATATAAACATTGCGCGCGCCGCTATCCTTGGCAAGGGTTACCGCCTGGATCATTGACCCGCCGGTATCCACCTCATCATCCACGATGATCACATCACGATCCCGCACATCACCGATCATTGTGAGCGCCTGGGCTTTGGCATCGTTGCTGACGCGCCGTTTTTCAATGAATGCCAGGGGCACGTCCAGGGAGACGGCGAAATTCCTGGCTTTCTTGGCAAAGCCAAGGTCGGCGGTAACCACCACCGGTCGGACCATGCCTGTTTTCTTGGCCTTAAGATAATCGATCAGGATGTAAAAAGCAGTCAGAACGTCGCCGGGGATGGAGAAAAAGCCCTGGATCTGACCAGCGTGCAGGTCGAGGAACATGTAGCGGTCAGCCCCGGCCACCTCGATCATATCCGCCACCAGCCTCGCGGTGATGGGGATCCTGGGCTGGTCCTTTTTATCTGAGCGGGCATAGCACAGGTAGGGCACCACGGCCGTTACGCGCGCCGCCGAATCCAGGCGCAGAGTCTGGATGAGGATGAGCAGCTCCATCAGGTTGCGGTGAACAGGCGCGGAGGTCGTCTGGATGGCGTAACAATCCTGTCCACGCACGCTTGAATGCAATTGGACAAAAAGGTTGTCATTCGGGAAACTGATGATTTCGCGATCGCACAGTTCCAATCCCATGTGGGTGGCAATGCGGGAAGCCAATTCCGGGCAAGACGTTCCCGTGTACAACTTGATGTCTCCATATTTCATACGTTCGTGACGGGCAGAATGTAAAACCGGCATTTATCCTCGCTTTTTCTTCAGCTCAACCCACTCGGGTTGTAGTATGCTCATCGCGATCAAATCCAGATAGGCGCCATTCTTGTAAACCGCCTGGCGTAGAACGCCCTCGTGTTTGAACCCGGCCGCCTCGTATGTTTTTACCGCCCGCGGATTGGTGGCGAACGCGTAGAGGTAAATACGGTGCAGGTTCAGGTCGTCAAAGCCGTGCTGGAGCGTCAGACGTGTGGCGATGCGCCCGTAGCCGCGGTTCCAGTATTCCTTCTCACCGATAACGATACCGAACTCAGCGTTGCGGTCTACTGATTGAACGTCGTGCAGGCCGGAGTTGCCAATGTGCAGCCAATCATCCCCCACCCGCACCTCGATCGCCAGCACCTGTCCTTCGTGAGGAGGGATTTCAAGCTGGCGCTCGAACCACTTTTCTTCCATCGATTTCGAAAGCGGCGAATTGATCAGCAGGAATTGTGTCACCTCGCGGTCATTCATCCAGCGCAAAAAACGCGGGATGTCTTCCCTCTCTATGGCGCGCAGGCGTACGTTTTCTTCCTGGATCATCGTTGCCCGGTTCCTTCGTCGATCAGGGATTCAACCTGGTTGGACCCCTGAAGATATACACCGCCTCGCGGATATTGTTCATGCCGAGGATTACCATCATCAAACGGGTCAGTCCAAGGCCGAAACCTCCATGCGGCGGGCATCCGTAACGGAAAAAGTCAATGTAATACTGGATCGGCTCCAGGTGCAGTCCTTTTTCAAGGGCCTGCTTTTGCAGTACCTCCACCCGGTGCTCCCGCTGCGCACCGGTTGTGATCTCCAGTCCGTTGCCAATCAGGTCAAAACTGCGGGTAAGCGTCGGATCCTCATCCAGGCGCATGTGATAGAAAGGCCGCACCGTGCTTGGCCAGTCCGTCAGGTACACGAATTCGCTGCCGTATTTTTCTTTGGCGTAATCCGCGATCTCACGCTCGCCGCCCGGGTCGATATCGCCCTTCTTTTCCGCCGGCAGTGTGTACCCTCTCGATTTGAGGATCTCGACCGCTTCACGCATCGGGATGCGCGGGAATGGCACCTGCGGCACGACCAGGTCAACACCAAATTGCTCCTTGATCGCGTCGCCGTGGGCCTCTTTCACGCGGGTGTAGATATATTGAAGCCAGTTCTCCTCAAAGACCATCACGTCTTCGTGGGAATCGATCCACGAGATTTCCACGTCCACACCGGTGAACTCAGTCATGTGGCGCGCCGTGAAGGAAGGGTCTGCGCGGAAGACGGGGCCGATCTCGAAGATGCGCTCAAATCCAGCCGCCATTGCCATTTGCTTATAAAACTGCGGGGATTGCGCCAGGTAAGCCACCCGGTCAAAGTATTCCAGTGAAAACAGCTCCGCCCCGCTCTCGCTTGGGCTGCCCGTCAGTTTGGGTGAATGAACTTCGATGAAATTGTGTTTCATCCAGTACTCGCGCATCGCCATCTCAGTGGTCGTTTGCACCTGGAACAACAGCTGGTTGATCGGGCGGCGCAGGTCCATGTAGCGCCAGTCGAGGCGGTAATCCAGCGCTGGCAGCGTATCAGAAAACGGGTCGAACGGCAGAGGTGATTCGGAGAGGTTCTCCACCTGGAGCGATTCAAGTTGGAGCTCGAGCTGGTTTAATTTCACCACCGGGTTGTCGATGACCTTGCCGGTGATGGTCAACGCGGTTTCCATCCCAAGCGTGGCGATCTTTTCCGCCAGGGCTTTATCATTGGGCTTCCAATGCGCCACCTGCACCAGCCCGGTGGGGTCGCGCAGAATGAGGAACTGGATCTTCTTCTGGTCTCTCAATGTCTGCAACCAGCCCTGGATCCGGACCGTCTGATCGATCTTGCTTCTCAAATCTTTAACAAGCGTGCGTTCCATTAATCCTCACTAAAATACTAAGATATCAATTCTTATTATAAGAGTCATTTATCAATGTTTCAATCGCTGCCGCCGGAGAAAGCGCCCGTTCATATACCCGGGCAAGAGCATCATCGATCCTCGCGGGTGAAACCTGCTGCTCCCAGCGCTGCATCAGTGTTTCCTGAAGCTGAGCGAACACCTCTGCCCTCAACCTTTCACGGTCGCGCTGTTTCCACTCTCCCGTGCTTTCGAGGTGCTCACGGTGCGCCATGATCTGATCGACCACTTCCTCGATGCCGGAATTTTGGGTCGCGATAGTCTTAAGGATCGGAGGCAGCCAGTCAGTTCTTTCATCCTTTTCTTCGGTGACGGTCACCCGGTGAGCGGCGTCGTGGTTCACCCGGACGGTGTATCCCAGGTCAAGGTTGGCCCGCAGCGCCCTTTCGGTGTTTTCCGCTCCGGGAACGTCAGCCTTATTGATCACCAGAATATCCGCGATCTCGAGGATGCCAGCTTTGATCGCCTGGATGTCGTCACCCATCCCGGGTGAATCGACCACAATCGTGGTGTGCGCCAGCCGGGCGATATCCACTTCGTTCTGGCCGGCTCCAACGGTCTCAACCATCACGATATCAAAACCGGAGGCGTCGAGCACCTGTACAACAGCGGCGGTCGCCCGCGCCAGCCCCCCCAGTGCGCCGCGTGACGCCATTGATCGGATGAACACGCCCGGGTCGCCCGCAAGATCGCGCATGCGAACGCGGTCGCCGAGGATCGCCCCACCCGTGAAAGGGCTTGAGGGGTCGATGGCAACGATCGCGACCGTCTTGTTCAGCCTGCTGCGCATCACTTTCGCCAGGCAACTCACCAGGGATGATTTCCCGGTGCCCGGTGCGCCAGTGATCCCCACCAGGTGCGCCCGGCCGGATCTTACGAACAGGCGGTCAAGTGCATCTTTTCCGGCGCTGGTGCCGTTTTCCACTTCAGACAGCAGACGGGAAAGTGCCAATCGGCTACCAGAGGTAACCGCGTCCAGGTCGATCATCAATGACCTCTCGCTTTACGCCGCGGGGAATGCAGCCTGAATATCCTCGACTACCTTGGAGGTGGATGTGCCAGGGCCATAGATGGCGGTAACACCAGCGGAGGTCAATTCCGCCACATCCTCTTCCGGGATGATACCTCCAACAAAGATCAACACGTCTTTTTGACCATTAGCTTTTACCAGGTCAACAACTCGCGGTACCAGCACCAGGTGGGCGCCGGAAAGAATGGAAAGCCCGATCACGTTCACGTCTTCCTGCAGGGCAGCCTCAGCGATCATTTCAGGTGATTGCCGCAACCCGGTGTAAATGACCTCCATGCCGGCATCTCTTAAGGCGCGCGCCACCACTTTGGCCCCACGATCATGCCCGTCCAGCCCGGGTTTGGCGATCAAGACGCGGATCTTCTTTTCTCCCATGAAGCTCTCCTTTCCCATCGATCACATAGAATTATACACTCTCATAATTCTACATACGGGCGCGAAAATCGGATAGTCATTAATGGTAGATTTCTTTATGCACATCGTCCTGTTTCAAGCTAATAATGAAGCGATGAATGGTTATAATTGAAAAGAAAGATCACAGGAGGAAAGATGACAGAAGAAACGATCCCAGCCGCAGAAGAACAACCGGCCGAAACAACTCCCGCCGAACTTGATGTTCAGACACCTGCCGAAGTGCAAGCCCCGCAGGGAACCGAAATTGAACCCGGTCAAAAACCCAGCAAGGCCCTCAGCATATACGCCGTGATCAGCCTGGTCGCCGGTATCGGCGCGTATGTGTGGTTTATTGCCATGATCAAGCCCCACCCCTGGCTGGCGTTGATCCTGTCCCCAATCATCTCGTTGCTGGCGGTCATCAGCGGACATAAAGCCAGGCACCAAATCCGCCATTACATTGGGGTGATGAAAGGGAAAAAACTGGCCAATTACGGCCTGTTGCTGGGCTATTTCCTGATCCTGGTTGGTGTGGCGATCATTGTCCTGGTGCTCACGGGCGTGATCAGCGCCATCACCGCGATCTTCGGGCTATAGCGTACGACCGGCAACAGGTGAAATGCTTGGAACAGGCGCTGGTTGCGTGGCTGAAGAACTACGACCGTACAGAACATTAAGGGTTGTCACCAGTCCTTTCCCAGCCTGCAAAAGAACTTTTCCATCATTTGCCACGCGGTGCATCGATGACGGGTTCGCTGCTACTTCTACGGAATAAACTCGTATATTAGATAAAGAAACAAATCTTTAATTCAGGAGAATAAAAATGACTACACCCACAAATAACACACCTGCAGAATATCCGGTGCTTCCCCCCACCGTGAAGAAGGACAGCAGCCTGGCAATCGTCAGCCTGGTGACCGGTATCCTCGGCTGGACGATCCTGCCGTTCATCGCTTCGATCGTGGCCGTCATCACGGGTCACCTCGCGAAGAAAGAGATCCGCGAAAGCGGTGGTTTACTGGAGGGCGATGGTATGGCGCTCGCCGGCCTGATCCTCGGCTATGTGATGATCGGCCTGGCAATACTGGGGATCATCCTCGCCATTGTCCTGGTACTGGTATTTGTACCCTCGATCAGATCCTCAACCGGTCTGTTCATCCCCTTCATATAATTCGTTATCGAAAAACAACATCAACAACCAAAGACCCCGGTGTTCCCAAAGCCGGGGTCTTTTCTGGGCTCAAAAACCCTCTACAATGATCGCACCAGCATCGGCCCGAATAGGAATATGGTAAACTTACTCCGAAATTAAAAACAACGAGGAATGACATTATGCCAGCAATTTACCCATTTACTGCTGTCGTCGGACAGGATCGGATGCGCCGGGCTCTGGTGCTCAACGCAGTTGACCCCCGCATTGGGGGTGTTTTAATTCGTGGTGAGCGCGGTACAGCCAAATCAACCGCCGCACGCGCTCTCGCAGCCCTGCTTCCCAATGTGAAAGTGGTCAAGGATTGCCGTTTCGGCTGTGATCCCGAGAAACCCGCCACCTGGTGCACGGAGTGCCGCGAACGCGCTCAGAAAGGCGACAGCATGGAATCCATTTCCATGCCCACGCCATTCGTGAACCTGCCCGTTTCTGCCACCGAAGACCGCGTTGTGGGCACCCTGGATATTGAAAAAGCCATCCAAAAAGGCGTGCGCAGTTTTGAACCCGGCGTGCTGGCGGCTGCCAACCGCGGGCTGCTGTACATCGACGAGGTCAACCTGCTCGATGACCACGTGGTGGATGTCCTGCTGGACGCGGCGGCAATGGGTGTGAACATTGTTGAGCGCGAAGGTATCTCTTTCACCCACCCGGCGCGCTTCATCCTGGTTGGCACCATGAACCCCGAAGAAGGCGACTTGCGTCCGCAGCTGCTTGACCGCTTCGCGCTCTCAGTGGAGATCCGCGGAATCCGCGATGCGCGCGAACGTGTACAGATCATGGAACGCAACATCTCCTTTGAGGCGGACGCGAATCGCTTTAGAGAAGAATGGCTGGAAAAGGAAGATGAACTTTCGCAGCAGATCGAAAAAGCCCGCAGCCTGGTGGACGAGGTCTCGTATACCCGCCAGAACATGCTTTCGATCGCAGCGTTAACCGCTTCATTAAACGTGGATGGGCACCGCTCCGACCTCGTTATCCTCAAGACAGCGCGCGCCCATGCCGCCTTTGATGGGCGCAAAGAGATCAACGACCGCGATATTGCCCTCGCCGCCGAACTCGCCCTCCCTCACCGCCTCAAGAGCGGCCCCTTCCAGCGTGATGAGATGGGGATGGAGGAACTGCAGGAACGGATCGAGCAGCTGCAGGGAGCGAGCGCATCAGGCAGCCAGCAGGAAAGCGTCTCGCAGCCTGGCGACGAGGAATCCTCCACAAAAAAAGTCTGACGCCGGAAGAAACCGGCGAGACCACCCAGGACCAGGGAGAACCGCAGGCTGCCAGCCAGGCTTTCTTCAATAACCACACCGGTTATTGGTGGGCTGGCGGAAAGAAAACGCCGACCGGTGATGAATTTAATCCCCGCAAACTGGATACCCCCCTCGACAAGATGATGCGTTCGTACGCAGGCAGACGTTCGGTGACCCGCACAGAGCGCAAGCGTGGACGTTACATTCAATCCCGGCCAGCCCAGGGCCGGACTGACGATCTCGCCTTTGACGCCACGGTGCGTGCAGCCGCGCCGTTCCAGCGGGAGCGCGAAGACATCAAAACCCGTAACAGCATCGCCTTTGCCATCCGTCCCGCGGATTACATGAAGAAGGTGCGCGTCCGCAAGGCGGCCAACCTGATCCTTTTCCTGGTCGACGCGTCATGGTCGATGGCAGTGGCGGAACGCATGTCAGCCACCAAGGGAGCCATCATGTCGCTGCTGACCGATGCCTACCAGCGGCGCGACCGCGTGGGTTTGATCGTGTTTCAAAAGAACCTGGCAACCCTTGTGCTCCCTCCAACCAACTCGGTCATGCTCGCAGAAGCCGCCCTGGCGGATATCCCGGTAGGCGGAAAGACTCCCCTCAGCGCTGGCTTAATGATGGCGTACGAGATCCTGCGCAAGGAAAAGCTCCTGCATCCCGATGTGATGCCACTGTTGATCGTGCTGACCGATGGAGCGGGCAACGTTTCGATCGGGTTTGACGCTCCACAGGAGGAAGCTTACAACATCGCCGGCATGATCGCCGCTGAAAAGATCCACAGCGTGGTGGTTAATATGGAACATGCCGCGTTCGACCAGGGGTTGGCGCAGGCCCTGGCCGACCACCTCAAGTCTCCCTGCTATACGATCACCGACCTCAAAGCCGAAAGCCTGTTCGTCGCCGTGCAGCAGGAAATCCGCCAGGTGAACTCACTCAGCAGCCTCGAATCGAAAAAGTAGAACAACGCGGGGAAGGCTTGCCCAGTTTATACGGGCATGATATTATGAGACCTAGGAACCCCGCATGATACAGGACCCCGTAAAACGTTCCCGCGTCAGATCGACCCTGGTGATCGCCATCCTCGTTGCCATCCCATGCTACCTGGTGGGGTTGATCGTGATCTGGGTGAACAACGGCGTGCAAGGCAGGGTCACCCCCACCCCAACACAAACCGCAACCGTCAACCCGGCTCAATCCGCCACTTTCACCCCCACCCTTCCGGCTCCGTCTACACTCTTCCCCACGGCGACGATCAGTCCCACGCCTACCATAACCAGAACCTTCACCCCCACACGCACCTACGTCATCCCCACTTCGACGCCAAGCAA